>DATBYL010000156.1:0-5184 GCA_036513735.1 Candidatus Acidiferrales bacterium | reverse complement strand
GGCTCTGCAAAAGAAACACGAATTGGACGAAGCAATTACTGAATATCGCGCGGCGGTGCGGCTGAAACCAGATTACGCGCTGGCTCATTTTAATTTGGGGCTGGCGCTGTTTGAAAAGTCGGATGTGGACGGCGCAATTGTGGAATATCAGGCGGCGCTGAAGATGAATCCGTACCACGCGAAGTCACATTATTATTATGGGAAGGCGCTGCTGGCGAAGGGGCGGAATGAGGAAGCAGCGCGAGAATTCGCGGATGCGCAGCAGATGGATCCGCGGTTGAAGGCTCCGGCGAATTTGGCGCAGAAATAGTTTAAGAGTGATGCTATGGCGAGTGAGCGGAGTCTGCTATCTTAGAGGAACGAGATGCGGGTGAACACTCTCGAAAATCTTGTGAATTAATGATGATGGGAGAAATCACGATGCGAAAAAATATATTTGCGATTTGCGCGGTGGCGACGATGGGTCTGGCGGTGCTGACGATTCCGGCGAAGAGCCAGCAGGATAAGAGCAAGCGGCCGAGTCCGCCGGCTTCGGCGCAGTGCAACCTGGGCGGCGGGCGTATGCTCAAGATTGATTATTCGAGTCCGCGAATGAAGGGCCGAAAGGTTTATGGCGATCTTGTGCCGTGGGGACAGCCGTGGCGCGCTGGAGCGAACGAGGCAACGACATTTGTGACGGATACCGATGTGCTTGTCGGTGGCAAGCTGGTGCCGGCAGGCAGCTACACGATTTTCACGGTGCCAAATCAGACTGAGTGGAAATTGATCGTACAAAAGACAACCGGCGAGTGGGGCATTCCTTATCCGCCGCAAAAAGACGCTGGTGAATTGCTGCGCACGGACATGAGGGTTTCGTCGCTGCCGGCGCCCGTCGAAAATTTCACGATCGGATTTGACCAGGCCGCCGGCGGCTGCACGTTGAATATGGATTGGGAAACGACGCGCGCTTCAGTGAAAATTTCGCCAAAGATGTAACGCGGAATTCATCGGCGTGATCGGCGCGGCGTAGATCAGAAAATATTTCCGGTAAGAGATTATATGGGCAAGCGGCCGGTGTCCCTAGGGGCCGGAAGTCTCAGGTTGCAATTAATTCGCTGGGGATATAAGACGAACAGGTTTTGAAATAAGGAGCGGTGAAAACCAGAACGATGGGTGTGTCCAGCATAGTTCGGATGGCGATGAAGGCGCTGAGCCGCAATAAGACTCGGACGTTTTTGACGATGCTGGGAATTACGATTGGAATTGCGGCGGTGATTTGCACGGTGGCGCTGGGCGATGGCAGTTCGCATCTGATTGAGGCGCAACTGGATAATTTGGGCGACAACATGATCTGGGTGGCGGCTGGGGGAAGAAATCTTTCGGGTGTGAGAACCGGAAGCGGCGCGACGAAGTCGTTGAAGGAAGAAGATGCGAAGGCGATTCTGGCGGCGATTCCGCAGGTGAAAGCGGTGTCGCCGAATTCGAGCGGACACGCGCAAGTTGTTTATCAAAACAGAAATTGGAACACGCTTTTTCGCGGGAACACGCCGGATTTTCTGGTGGTGCGGCACTGGGGCATCGCATCCGGCAGAATGTTCACCATGAAAGAGGTTGAAGGGCTGGCGAACGTTTGCGTGCTGGGGCAGACGGTGGCGGAAAATTTATTTGATGATGAAAGTCCGCTGGACAAAGTGATTCGCGTCAATTCAATTCCCTGCAAAGTGGTGGGCGTGCTGGAACCGAAAGGTCTTTCGCCGTGGGGCAGCGACCAGGACGATTTTTTGCTGATGCCGCTTTCCACCGGTCAACACAAAGTGAAAGGCGTGGACTGGCTGGACGATATTTTTATTTCGGCGAGGACCACGGAAGAGATCGATAGCGCGACGAGTCAGATCACAGCGCTGCTGCGGCAGAGACACAAACTCGGGCGCGGTGAAGATGACGACTTCAGCGTAAGGCATCCGGAAGATATTTTGAATGCGCGGAAAGAAGCGAGCAAAACTTTTGGATTGATGCTGGCGACGACGGCGTCGGTAGCGCTTTTAATCGGCGGAATCGGGATCATGAATATAATGCTGGTGTCCGTGACGGAACGGACGCGCGAAATTGGCGTGCGGATGTCCGTGGGCGCGACGGAAAGCGATGTGCGCGGACAATTTTTGACGGAAGCGCTGGTGCTGAGTTTGCTGGGCGGCGGATGCGGAATATTTTTTGGGATATTCGCGTCGACGGGACTTTCGGTGATGCTGGACTGGCCAAGCTTTATTTCGATTCCGGCGATTATTATTTCACTCTTGTTTTCAGGAATGATTGGAATTTTCTTCGGTTATTATCCTGCGAAAAAGGCCGCAAGTTTGAATCCGATTGACGCGCTGAGATACGAGTAGCAGAGTCCCCGCCAGCTTGAAATTTCCTCCTTTTGTCCGCTAAGTCCTTTATTAGCACAACGATCGACCACAGATCGCTATAAGTCCTTTATTAGCATATACATCGCAAAATAGGGCGGGGGTGGGGGGTACGAGTTTTTGCACAAATTGTGGTGTAAGTCCTTTGTGCGCAATGCCTAGCAGGCAGATGGCGAAGGAATTGAGAATGCACTGAAAGTGTGATTTGGAGCGAAGTTGTGCGATATGGAGACGAGGTTTCCCACGAGCGGCCACGATCTTTTCGATGTGTCCGCAGAAGCGATCCGCTAAAGCAATGGCCTGCAATTACTTCCGCTGCGCTCCCGTTTGGCAATCGAGATGCGTTGAATTAAGGGTGTAGACTCTCTACAGGGTAGGGTGTAGATTGGCTACAGCTATGGAGCAAAACCGAAGACACAAGTGTGGCGTCTGTTTTGAGAGGGCTTCCGACATGAAGAGATTTGGCGATGAGCGTGCACATACTAGAAAGCGATTTCTCACCCCGGCTGGATTAGCGGCTGTATCGCTGCCGTTCATCTTCGGCATGATAATCACAACGCAAAGCCGGGCTCAGTCCGAGACGCAAACCCAAACTGCGGCGGCAAATATGCCGAAGTTTGAATACGACGTGGCCACGATCAAGCCAGGGAAAGATCCGGCGGGCGCCTGGACGCCGCCCCACTACGAAGGAGACACGCTCAGGGGAGTCAACGTTTCGCTGTTGTACGTCGTGAAGTTTGCATTCGGGATTTACGAAGATTTCCGAATCGTGGGCGCGCCCAAATGGCTCGATTCCACAACGTACGACATCACTGCGAAGATCGACGCGCCCACGATGGACGCTCTTAAGAAACTGCCGAAAGATGAGCAAAAGCGGGCGCTCGAACAAATGCTTCAGATTTTACTTGCCGAACGATTTCAGTTTGCGGCGCATCGCGAAACGAAGGAATTGCCGGTCTATTTTCTTGTGGTCGGAAAAAATGGGCCGAAATTGACGGAAGCGAAGCCTGATCCTAACAAACCAGACAATGCCTATTGGGGCGGCCCCGGAATCAGGGGCGGCATCGTCACGACGACAGCGCACAACATGACGACCGAAGGCCTGGCGAATTATTTGAACGGACCGATGAGCCGCACCGTGCTGGATAAGACTGGGCTAACCGGCAAATATGAATTCACACTAAGTTATACGCCAGACACTTCATCGGAGCCGCCGCCTGGCGGCACCAATGCACCGTTTATCGTCACAGCCCTACAAGAACAGCTCGGATTGAAATTGGAACCGGGCAAAGGGCCGGTGGAAATTATTGTGATTGATCGCATCGAACGGCCTTCGGGAAATTAAATTGAGAGGCGAATGGAAATCCAAATGAAAGAAAGATATTTGAACCGTATTGAATTGCTGCAAGGAACGCTGGACATGCTGATCCTCCAGACGCTGCAATGGGGGCCGAGGCATGGATACGGATTGAGCCAATCGATTCGGACGAACTCCGGGGAAATTTTGAAGGTGGATACGGGTTCGCTTTATCCGGCACTGCATCGCTTGGAAAAGCAGAAGCTGATCGCGGCGGAATGGAAAACGTCGGAGAACAACCAGCGGACGCGCGTGTATAAATTGACGAGCAAAGGGAAAAAACAATTGCGGTCGGAGCGATCACGGTGGTCGAAGTTATCCGAAGCGATTGCGGGAGTTTTGAATCCGGCGAAGAGTGGAGGTGACGCATGAAATTTTTATTCTGGCGGCAGAAGCGGGATCAGGAATTGGATGAGGAGTTGCAGAGTCATTTGCGGATGGCGTCGCAAGATCGCGTGGAGCGGGGTGAGTCTTCGGAACACGCGCGCGATTCCGCGCGACGCGAGATGGGAAACGTTGCGCTGGTGAAAGAGACTACGCGCGAAATTTGGGGGTGGAGATGGTTGACGGATGCCGCGCAGGATTTGCGGCTTGGGTTGCGAATGCTGCGGAAGAATCCCGGATTCAGCGCGCTGCTTATTCTTACGTTAGCGGTGGGAGTTGGCGTAACTACCGTGATGTATAGCGTGATTGAGGCGGTGGTGCTGCGTCCGCTGCCTTATGTGGATGATGCGCGGGTGATGAAAATTGGCGGGACGAATTTGAAAGATTTGAGGGAATTTGGCGCGAGTTCATTTGATGTTCTTACCGACTATCAAGTGGGCGGCGCGGCAATCCGCGTGAATGGCAGCGTCGAACGGGAGCCTACCTCCTATAGTTCTGAGAATTTCTTTGATGTGTTCCGCGTGCAGCCTTCCATCGGGCGGACATTTGCGGTTGGCGAAGCCATGCCGGGCGGAGCGAACGTCGCGGTTTTGAGTGACACGCTGTGGCGGAAAGATTTCGCTGGTAGCACGGCGGCAATCGGCACGACGATTTATGTGAATGGCGCGCAATACACAGTGATTGGTGTTATGCCGGCGGGATTCACTTTCCCTGGCAAAACTTCTTTGTGGGTATCAAGCCCGCCCGGATGGCAGGCTTCGGTTTCGCCGAGTGAACAGGTGGATTTGCCGTCGTCACTGGAGTGGGGAGTGCTCGGGCGGCTGCGCGAGGGAGTTACGATTGTGGCGGCGCGCGCGGAGATGGAAGCGCTTCGGCAGCGGATGATTCACGCGTATGCCGGAACGAATCAGGTGGCCACTTCAGTTATTGGCGTGAACCCGGTGACGCGAGTTCTTTCGCGGCAATACGGAGTAGAGCTTTATTATCTTTTAGCGGCGGGCGGATTTGTGCTGCTAATTGGCTGCGTGAATGCGGCGGGACTTCTATTGGCACGCGGAT
>DATBYL010000155.1:0-3488 GCA_036513735.1 Candidatus Acidiferrales bacterium | reverse complement strand
TGAGCGCGCAATTTCGATTTTTTATTTTCGGATTTCTTGAAACAGTACATCCCTTTCAGGATTCCTTCGCGCGAACCTTCGGGCATTGCCGGATTCACGTAAGGCTCATTCATCACGGTGATGTAATAGAAGATGCTTTCGCCTTCTTTGTACATGCGGCGAATTCCATCCTGAATAATGACGGCGATTTCGTACGCGAACGCGGGATCGTACGCCAGTAAATTCGGAACGGGCAGCGCAAGAACGTGACTGTTGCCGTCCTGATGCTGCAAACCTTCGCCGGCCAGAGTTGTGCGGCCGGAAGTTCCGCCGATTAAAAATCCGCGGCAACGCATGTCGGCGGCGGCCCAGATTAAATCCGCGATGCGCTGGAATCCGAACATCGAATAATAAATAAAAAATGGAATCGTATTGATTCCATAATTCGCGTAGGCCGTACCCGCCGCAATGAACGACGACATCGAGCCGGCTTCGGTGATTCCTTCTTCCAGAATTTGGCCGTTTTTCGCTTCCTTATAATAGAGAAGCGTATTGACGTCGACCGGTTCATAAAGTTGGCCGACACGAGAATAAATTCCGACCTGGCGGAAAAGCGACTCCATACCGAAGGTGCGGGCTTCGTCGGGAACAATCGGCACCACGAGTTTTCCAATTTCCGGGTCTTTCAACATGCGGTTCAACATGCGGACGAAAACCATTGTGGTGGAAACTTCGCGCTCGTCACTGCCTTCCGCGAATTCCTTGAACAATTCGTCGTGATCCGCCACCAGCGGCGTCGCGCGGATCGAGCGCTTGGGCATGTATCCGCCCAGCGCTTCGCGGCGCTCGCGCAAATAAATTAGCTCGGGACTGTCCTCGGCCGGACGATAGAACGGCGTTTCCGCCACTTCGTCGTCATTCATAATTGGAATTCCAAAACGCGTGCGGAATTCTTTCAGCTCGTCTTCATTCAATTTTTTCTGCTGGTGCGTGATGTTTCTTCCCTCGCCGCTTTCACCCAGGCCATATCCTTTAATGGTGCGCGCCAGAATTACGGTAGGAGATCCACGGTGATCGACCGCCGCTTGATAGGCCGCATAAACTTTGCGCGGATCGTGCCCGCCGAGCCGCATGCGGTGCAATTCTTCGTCGGATTTATTTTCGACCATCTTCAACAAGCGCGGATCGGTTCCGAAAAAATGTTCGCGAAGATATGCGCCGGATTCGACCACCAACTTTTGCGCTTCGCCGTCCAACATTTGTCCCATGCGTCGCGCGAGCAAATCACCTTCGGTATCGTGATCGAGCAACTCGTCCCAATCACTTCCCCATAAAACTTTGATGCAATTCCATCCGGCGCCGCGGAACGCCGCTTCCAATTCCTGAATAATTTGTCCGTTGCCGCGCACCGGCCCGTCGAGCCGCTGCAAATTGCAATTCACGACAAAAATTAAATTATCGAGATGCTCGCGCGAAGCGAGCGTGATGGCACCCAAACTTTCCGGCTCGTCGGTTTCGCCATCACCAAGGAACGCCCAAACTTTCGCGTCGGTAATTGGCTTCAGTCCGCGATCCTCGAGATAGCGCATGAATCGGGCCTGATAAATCGCCATCAGCGGGCCGAGTCCCATCGACACCGTGGGAAATTCCCAGAAGTCCGGCATCAGCCAGGGATGCGGATAAGAGGTGAGACCACCGCCGGACCTTAATTCGCGCCGGAAATTTTCAAGCTTCGCGGCGCTGAGACGGCCTTCGAGAAATGCGCGGGCGTAAACGCCGGGAGACGCGTGCCCCTGAAAATAAACGGAGTCACCTTCAAAGTTTTCAGAGCGCGCGCGGAAAAAATGATTGAAGCCAACTTCAAATAATGTCGCCGCCGAAGCGTACGTCGAGATGTGTCCGCCGATTCCATGCTCGACTCGGTTCGCGCGCACCACCATTGCCAGCGCGTTCCAGCGCGCCAGGCTTTTAATGCGGCGCTCCATTTCCTGATCGCCGGGGAATGCCGGCTGCTGCTTCGCGGGAATTGTATTGACGTAAGGCGTGCGCGCGGAAAATGGAATCTCGACTCCCGAAATCAACGCATGCGAACGCAGGCGGCGGAGAATTTGCGAGACAGCTTCCGGGCCGCTATCGCGCAGCACCGAGTCAAATGACTCGAGCCATTCCTGGATTTCCATTTCGTCCCATTGTTGCGGGATCTTGCTGGGTGCTGTTGCTTCACTCATGGCGAATTTTTTCCTTTATGCCCCGTGGCCGCTGGGCGACACAATCACCCGCAGCAGTCAACACTCTATGAACATATAGAATACATCGTGCAAGAGATTTCTGCATGTAAGAACGGTGAATTCGGCAAAAAATAATTTCAGATGGTGAAACGCGCAGCTGCGAATTTCTCTGGGCGAAAACTAATGGACGTATGGATCGGTGGGAATGCGTTTCAGGTCAACGCCTTCGTCGGCGCATTCTTCAGGAGTCAGCTTCGCGCCGGAAGCGATTAATTTTCTGCCGATCATGTGATCCACCGGGCGATTGATCGAATCCACGGCAATCAACTTTCCGTCGCGGAAATAAAATGCGGAAAGTTTTCGCGCTTCGGCATTTCCGCGGGTCACGACGCGATCGTGTCCGGCGGAAATTCCGGCCATCTGCAATTTAATTTCGTATTGATCCGTCCAGAACCACGGCAACGAATTATATTTTGTGCGGCGGCCGGCGATGGTAATCGCAACACACTGGGCTTGATCTGCGGCGTTCTGGACAGACTCCAGACGGACGCGCCCACCCGCGAAGGCGTTCGGATAATCCGCGCAATCGCCGATCGCGAAAATATTTTTGTCTTCCGTTTCGAGATACTCGTTGACGGCAATTCCATTCGAGACAGCGAGACCGGCATCGCGCGCCAGCTCGACATTTGGCACGACGCCGATTCCGACCAGCACCAAATCGGCCGCGTGAACGGAGCCATCGCTCACGACAACTTCATTCACGTAACCGTTCGTGCCGCGAATTTCCTTCACTGTGGCGCCGCAGAAAATCTTCACGTTGCGGCTGCTGTGCAATTCCTGGAAAAATTCAGAAATAATCGGCGCTACGACGCGCGCCATCACGCGGGGCAGCGCTTCAATCACTGTGACACTTTTTCCGAGCGAGCTGGCCACCGCCGCCAATTCGAGGCCGATAAATCCGCCACCAACTACGACGATGCGCTGCGATTCCTCGATTCGCTTCTTAATAAAGATGGCTTCGGCGAGGGAACGCAAATAAAGGACGCCTTCCAGATCTCCGCCGGGAACCGGAAGCCGCCGATTGCTGGCGCCGACCGCCAGAACTAGCGAGTCGTAAGACAAATTTCCGCCGGATGCGATTTCGATTTGTTTTTCGGCGCGGGAAATTCCGACAACGCGTTCGCCGCAGAGAAGATTTATTTGATGAGTTTTGTAGAAATTTACAGGACGCAACTCGATGCTTTCCGCGTCCTGCGTGCCCAGAACAAATCCCTTGGAAAG
>DATBYL010000154.1:0-10999 GCA_036513735.1 Candidatus Acidiferrales bacterium | reverse complement strand
CTCCGAATCGGAAATCCCGACGAATATGGCTAAAGACAAGACTAAGAAGGGGATCGTTGGGCGGTATGGCAAGTTGTGGACTCGTGTTCCGGCAAACCTCAAGAAGCTAACAAGCAAGGATTTAAGGAATGCATCGGGAGTTTACGCTCTCTACAATGGAACCATGCCTGTCTATATCGGAAAAGGCATATTCTCCAAACAGATTAAATCGCATGCTGGTAAAGGCAAAAAGAGCCCGTTCTGGGAACACTTTTCTTGGTACGAAATCAATGGCAACGGTCTAGCCAAGGAAATTGAATCTTTGTTTCTCAGAGTGCTTCCGTTTTATGTGCATTCGCTGAATAGAATGGGTGGCAAATTCGCATCGGGGAGGAAAATTGATGCGGCTTCAAAGACACCCGTTGAGATCCGTTGGCCAAAAGGCGGTGCTGGCAAAAAGCATCATCGTAAGAATCAAAACTGAGTAGGCGCAACGCTTTACTTTGGAATGTATAGATTCGTCCGCTAGACTGACCGCAGATTACGGCCGATGCGCCTCTTCCAATAACTGACGTTGTTATTTCCTTCTTTGCGCAGCCGGCCGCGTCGATTTAGAAAACCTGGGTAGAAAATTGGTGAGACAGGGTCTAGTGGCTAGTGGTGAGTGACTAGAAGAGCCCAAACTGGTGCGCTTGACGTGAGTGGTTGATGCGCCTAAAATCGTGAATTCAACTATGTATGTGGTTTGGAAAAGCCCTTCGGGCCGAGTTACTGGAAGTAGTGCAGCCCAGCAGATGCTTGCTGGGCGGTTGTGTTTTTAAGGACAGTCGAGAGCTCATAGTTGAGAGTCGAGAGTTAAAGGACAAGTCAAAGGCTTTTAACGCAGAGGCGCAGAGAAGTCGCAGAGAGAGCACAGAGAGAGAATCAGTTGAGACGGAATAGGAACGGGGGCTGGGGATGGTGATGAAGGACGGGGGATTTTTGGAGGGGTTGACGTTTGATGATGTGCTGCTGGTGCCGGGGAAAAGTTCGGTGCTGCCGGCGGAGGTGGACACGCGCACGAATTTTACGCGGAAAATTCAGCTGAATATTCCGCTGGTTTCGGCGGCGATGGACACGGTGACGGAATCGCGGTTAGCGATTGCGATTGCGCGGCAGGGCGGGATTGGAATTATTCACAGAAACATGAGTGTGGAGCGGCAGGCGGAGGAAGTGGACCGGGTGAAGCGCAGTGAAAGCGGAATGATTGTGGATCCGGTGACGATTTCCGCGGAGCTGACGGTGCGGCAGGCGACGGACATTATGGCGAAGTACCGGATTTCGGGATTGCCGGTGACGCGAGGGACGAAACTTGTGGGGATTTTGACGAATCGCGATTTGCGATTTGAAAAGAATTTGGACCAGCCGGTGGGCAATGTGATGACCAAGGAAAAATTGGTCACGGTGCCGGTGGGAACGACTTTGGAAGAAGCGGAAAAGATTTTGCAGAAGCATCGAATTGAAAAACTATTGGTGGTGGACAAGGATTTTAATTTGAAGGGTTTGATTACCGTAAAAGACATTCAGAAGAAATTGGAATTTCCGAACGCGACGAAGGATGAGCATGGTCGGTTGCGTTGCGGCGCGGCGATTGGAGCGACCAGAGATTATTTGGAGCGCGCGCAGGAAATGGCCCGTCAGGGAGTGGATGTGCTGGCGATTGATACGGCGCATGGACATTCGACGCGTGTGATGGAAGCGATTACGGCGGTGAAACACGCGTTGCCGGAAATGCAGTTGGTGGCGGGAAATGTGGGCACATTTGAAGGGGCCAAGGATTTGGTGGCGCTGGGACTGGATGGAATTAAGGTGGGGATTGGGCCCGGGTCAATTTGCACGACGCGGATTGTGACCGGAGCGGGCGTGCCGCAGATTACGGCGATTCTGGAAGCGGCGCGGGCGACGCAGGGGTCGGGATGTCCGATCATTGCGGACGGCGGAATAAAATATTCTGGAGATATTACCAAGGCGATTGCGGCAGGTGCTTCGGTGGTGATGATGGGCGGACTTTTTGCGGGAACGGAAGAGAGTCCGGGAGAAACGATTTTGTATCAGGGCAGGACGTTTAAGAGCTACCGCGGAATGGGGTCGATTGCGGCGACGATTGCGGCGATGGAGCAAGGCGGGACGGCGGACCGCTACGCGCAGGAAACTACCGAGCGCGGAAAAACTGTGCCGGAAGGCGTGGAGGGTCGCGTGCCATATAAGGGCGCGCTGGGAGCGCTTGTCGAGCAATTGGTTGGCGGACTGAAAAGCGGAATGGGATATTGCGGCGTGCCGAATATTGCGGAACTGCAAGAACGCGCGAGATTCCTGAGGATTAGCACGGCGGGGCTGAGGGAAAGTCATGTGCATGATGTGGTGATTACGAGAGAGGCGCCGAATTATCGGGTGGAGTAATTTTTGTGGACCGGGCAAAAGCAAGACATGGATGGGGATGAATTGGACGAGAAAATTTTGAAATGAGATGGATTCGATACTGGTTGCCGGCGATTTTCTGGGCGGTGGTAATTTCGTTCGCGTCGACGAGCCATTTTACCAACGAAAAGACGGCGGGGCGCATTATGCCGATTCTGCGCTGGTTGATGCCGAATGCGACGATTGAAACGCTGGAAGAGGTACATCATTTTATTCGCAAGGGCGCGCATGTTTTCGAGTATTTCGTTTTCACGTTGCTGCTGCTTTATGCGATTCGAGCGGGGCGGCGCGAGTGGCGATGGAAATGGGCGTTGATCACAATATTTTGCGTGGCGTGCTATGCGGGACTGGATGAGTTTCACCAGTCATTTGTGCCGGGAAGAGGGGCTTCGGCGTGGGATTCGGCGTTGGATACTGCGGCGGGAGCTTTGGCGATTTTTGTGGCGTGGAGTTGGTGGAAGTGGAGGGCGGGGAGAAGATTGAGGGTGGAGTGAAAATGGTTCAAAGGCTGGCAGCCTGAAGGCTGCCGCTACATAAACAAAACGCCCGCTGGAATTTCTTCCGGCGGGCGTTTTTATTTTTGTTGAATTAATTTTTGTCGGAGGTGGCTTCTTTCATTTCCTCGGTTTCGGGGATTTGGCCGGAATCGGGAGCGTCGTCCTTCTTGCGTTCCTTCTTGCGGAGCTTGGAGCCCAGCAATTCGAGAATGGCAAGACTGGCGCCGTCGCCGAGACGGAAGCCGACGTGAATGATGCGAGTGTAGCCTCCGGCGCGATCGGAGAAGCGCGGCGCGATATCGGCGAAGAGCTTCTGCGTGGCGGAGGGAGTCATCAAGAACGCAGCGGCACGGCGTCGAGTGGCGAGCGTGTCACGCTTGCCGAGTGTGATCATACGCTCGACAAGCGGACGCGCGGCTTTTGCGCGAGTGACGGTGGTCTGGATGCGCTCGTGTTCGATTACGTTGGTGACGAGGTTGCGCAGAGTTGCCCTGCGATGGGCAGGCTGGCGACCGAGTTTAGAACCTGAATTGCGGTGTCGCATGGTTGTCCCTTCGAGCTAAAGCCGAATCCTTTGCGATCAATCGTTTCGAGTGCTTCGGAGATTAAATCTCCGCTGCTTCTTCTGCTACAGGCGGCGCGGTCTGGCTTGGAAGCGGCGGCCAGATGATGCGGCCGTGCTCGTCAAACTTCATGCCGAGCGCGAGGCCCATCTTGGTGAGTATTTCCTTAATTTCATTGAGCGATTTGCGGCCGAAATTTTTCGTGCGGAGCATTTCGTTCTCCGTCTTTTGCACAAGCTCGCGAATGGTTTGAATGTTCGCGTTCTTCAGGCAATTGTAGGAACGAACGGAAAGCTCGAGTTCCTCGACGGAACGGCCGAGATGTTCCATGCGGGGATCGCTGAAAATTTCGGACTGCTCTTCTGAAACTTCGGGCGGCTCCTCAAAATTGATGAAGATGCTCATGTGATCCTTGACGAGTTTCGCGGCAAGGCCGATGGCATCCTGCGGAGTGATGGCGCCGTTGGTCCAAACTTCGAGCGCGAGCTTTTCGTAGTCGGTCATTTGTCCGAGACGAGCGGCTTCGACGGCGTAATTTACTTTACGCACGGGCGAGTGGACGGAATCCACGGGGATGTAACCAATCGGAAGATCTTCATCAAAATTGCGATCGGCCCCGACGTATCCGCGGCCATTCTTGACGCGCATTTCCATTTGGAGCTTGCCGCCTTCGTTGACGGTGGCGATGTAAACAGTTTTGTCGAGCACGGCGAAATCCGCGTCTTCTTCAATCATGGCGGAAGTTACGACGCCGGGATTTTCGACGTTGAGGAAAATTGTTTTGGGCAGATCCGTATTAAGCTTGAGCGGAACCTGCTTGAGATTCAAGATGATGTCGGTTGCGTCTTCGACAACGCCGGGAATCGAAGAAAATTCGTGCAGAACGCCTTCGATTTTCACCGCGGTGATTGCCGCGCCTTCGATGGAACTAAGAAGCGCGCGCCGCAGAGCGTTGCCGACTGACGTGCCCCAGCCGCGTTCAAACGGTTGCGCGCTGAACTTCCCGAACTTATCGGTGAGCGACTCGAGATCCGCCGCCAACCGCTTTGGCTTCTGAAAACCCTTCCACATTATGTCCGTCCCTCCTGCCCGCAAAGCGGGCCAAACAAACTGTGCAGAAAACTTGGTGCGCTACTTTATTTACTCGTGCCAGGAGCGCGAAATTATTTCGAGTAAAGTTCGACGATAAGCTGCTCGTTGATGGGCGGCGTTTGAACGTCGTCGCGGCGCGGCAGCGAAGTGACTTTGGCTTTGAAGGCGTCTTTATCGACTTCAAGCCAGGGCATCGCGTTGCGGCTTTGCGCGACGTTACGCGCGTCAAGAACCATGGCGTTGTCATGCATATCAGGGCGCAGCGAAATTTCTTCGCCGGTGTTCACCAGATACGACGGGATATTCACCTTCTTGCCGTTCACGAGAATATGGCCGTGGAGAATAATCTGGCGAGCCTGCGCGCGCGAACTGCCGAGACCGATGCGCCAGACAACGTTATCGAGCCTGCGCTCGAGCATGATGATAAGGTTTTCGCCGGTCGGGCCTTTGGCACGCTCGGCTTTCTCGTAGAAATTGCGGAATTGGCGTTCGAGCAATCCGTAGGTGCGCTTGACCTTCTGCTTCTCGCGAAGCTGCAGGCCGTATCCGGCAACCTTCGGACGGCGCGCCTGGCCGTGTTGGCCGGGCACGAAATTCCGCTTTTCGATTTCGCACTTCTCTGTAAAACACCGAAGGCCCTTCAGGAAAAGCTTCTGGCCTTCCCTGCGGCACAAGCGGCAAACTGCTTCACGATGTCTTGCCAAAGCTGTTTCTCCTTTGCAACCCGATATTGCGCTTAATGATTAGACGCGCCGACGCTTAGGCGGGCGGCAACCATTATGCGGAATCGGCGTAACGTCCTTGATGGAATTGATATGCATACCGACGCTCGAGAGCGCGCGGATGGCTGATTCACGTCCGGAGCCGGGGCCCTTGACGCGAACTTCGCAAGTCTTCATACCGTATTGATCGCGGGCAACCGCTGCCGCGGCCGCTGATGCCTGCTGGGCGGCGTAGGGCGTGCCTTTGCGCGAACCCTTGAAGCCGATGGCGCCGGAGGACGACCAGGAAAGAGCGTGGCCGGCGGGGTCTGTGATCATGATCATCGTGTTATTAAATGTGGCGGAGATGCACACGACGCCATGCGGCACGACGCGCTTTTCGCGCTTCTTCTTAAATTCCTTTTTGCGCTTGGCGGATTTAGTAGCCGCCGCCGCTGCTCCAGTTTGCTCTTGTGGTTCTTTTGCCACTGTTCACCCCGTCCCAGTTCGCGGCAAGTCGCCGCGGTGATTCCTAGTTACTTGCGAGTCGCGATTTTCTTCGCGGCCACAGCGCCCTTACGCGGGCCCTTGCGCGTACGCGCGTTGGTGTGCGTGCGTTGACCGCGCACCGGAAGATTGCGGCGGTGGCGGATTCCGCGGTAGCACTGAATTTCAATCAGCCGCCGGATGTTCATTTGAACTTCCTTGCGGAGATCGCCTTCGACGCGGCCTTCCGCTTCGATGGCCTGGCGAATTTGATTAATTTCTTCCTCGGTTAGATCCTTAATTTTCTTGTTGTCGTCCACATTCGCTTTGGCGCAAAGTTTGCGCGCGCGAACGCGGCCAATACCGTAGATCGCGGTAAGACCGACGAACAAACGCTTGTTGACCGGTAGATCGACTCCAGCAATACGTGCCATGCTATTTTTTCTCCTCCCCGGCCTAGCCCTGACGCTGCTTGTGCTTCGGGTTATCGCAAATCACGCGCACGACTCCGCGCCGGTGGATCACTTTACATTTGTCGCAAATCTTTTTTACAGATGCCCGTACTTTCATTTTGGCCCCCTTCGGCGCCTATTTATAACGATAAACAATGCGCCCACGCGTCAGGTCATACGGCGAAAGTTCAACTGCCACTCTGTCTCCAGCGAGGATGCGAATGAAATTCTTGCGCATCTTTCCGGAAATGTGCGCCAGCACCTGATGCTTGTTCTCTAATTCGACGCGAAACATCGCGTTTGGCAGCGGTTCGATGACTGTTGCCATTACTTCAATGGCATCCTCTTTGGGATTGCCCGGATCGCGCGGCTTTTTTTCCTTTGGAGGCGGCCTCAAACTCTATTCTCCATTTGATGCTTACTCTTTGTTACCAAGAAGTCCCCTTAACATCATCTGGCCGCGTAAGAATTCGCGGACCGTTTGCCGTGATTGCGACGGTGTGCTCGAAGTGCGCGGAAGGCTTACCGTCGGTGGTAACCGCCGTCCATTCATCCGATAACACTCGAACACCAGGCTCGCCCATATTGACCATCGGCTCAAGGGCAAGAACCATTCCCTCTTGCAGACGCGGGCCGTGCCCCGGCTCGCCGTAATTCAAAACATTTGGTTCTTCGTGCATCTTGGTGCCGATGCCGTGGCCGACAAATTCGCGCACCACCGAAAAACCGTGCCGCTCGACCCACTTCTGAACCGCCGAGCCAATATCGCTCAAACGGTTGCCGACACGGGCTTGCTCGATTCCGTGATCGAGAGACTCGCGCGTGACGCGCAGCAAAGTCTCGAGTTCCGGCTTCACTTTTCCCACCGGAACGGTGACGGCCGCATCGCCGAAGTAGCCGTCCAGTTCAACACCAAAATCCAAGGAGATGATGTCCCCTTCGCGCAACTTTCGTGAACCCGAAGGAATCCCGTGCACCACTTCCTGATTTATGGAAGCGCACAAGGAAGCCGGATATCCGCGGTAGCCTTTGAAAGCAGGGCGCGCTTTGTGTTCCGCAGTCCGCCGCTCGGCTACCTTATCGAGTTCCAAGGTGGAGATGCCCGGCTCGACCATCGTGCGAAGTTCGTTGAGAACTTCCCAGACGATGAGGCCGGCCCGATGCATCGTATCCAGCTCGGCGCTCGACTTACAAACGATCACTGCTTCACCGATTCCCGTCGCCTTCCAGAATGTTCAGGACGGCCTTTGTAACGGATTCGACCTCGGCGCCTGCGTCAACGTCCCACAATCCGCCGTGATTCCGGAAATATTCAACCAGAGGTTCTGTCTGGCGATCAAACGTTGCGAGACGTCCGCTGATTACGCCTTCGGTATCGTCCTGGCGTTGAAATAGTGTGCCGCCATCGTCGTCACAGATTCCGGGCACACGCGGCGGACGATCGTAAACGTGATAAATACGTCCACAGACTTGGCACATCCTGCGTCCCGTCAACCGGCGGACGAGGCTGCCGCGATCCACAACAAAGTGGATTACGAAGGGCGTACCATATCCCAAAGTGATGAGCGTTCTGCCCAACTGTTCGGCTTGCGGAAGGGTTCTGGGAAAACCATCCAAAACAAAT
The DNA here is from genome assembly GCA_036513735.1 of Candidatus Acidiferrales bacterium. Classification (GTDB taxonomy): domain Bacteria; phylum Acidobacteriota; class Terriglobia; order Acidiferrales; family UBA7541; genus DASTCZ01. The sequence goes on along the minus strand of DATBYL010000154.1, from coordinate 3,148 downwards.
CCACCGAGACAATCGGGCCGGACGAGACGTTCTTCAATCATGCCGAGAACGATTTCGTCGGGCACCAGATCGCCGCGATCCATAATCGGTTTCGCGCGGCGGCCGAGTTCCGTACCGTTCACGACATGTTCGCGGAACATGTCTCCCGTGGAAAGATGCTCGACGCCGTGGCGGCGGGCAACTTCCTTGGCTTGCGTTCCCTTACCGGCACCCGGAGGCCCAAGAAAAATTACGGCCTGACGTGCGCGCACTTCGCCCCGAGCTTCATCCATACCGCCGGCCTCGCAGCTTGCCCTTCTTTACGAAACCATCGTAGTTTCGCATGACAAGCTGCGCCTCGATCTGCTGAACGGTATCCATCGCCACGCCGACGACGATCAGCAGAGAGGTGCCGCCAAAATAAAACTGAACGTTCAATCCGCTCAGGACGAAATTCGGCATGTAATTTTCAAAAAACCCTCCGCCCAACCAAACGGGCAAATGCTGGAGGTGGATACCTGAAATCATCCATTCCGGAATCAGGCAAACCAGCGCCAAATAAACGCCGCCGACAAAGGTGAGGCGGCGCAGGATGCGGCTGATGTGTTCGGACGTATTGCGTCCGGGGCGAATGCCGGGAATAAATCCGCCGAATTTCCGCATGTTGTCCGCGAGTTCGGTGGGATTGAACACGATGCCCACATAGAAGAACGCGAACAAAATAATCATGGCCACATATACGAGCGTATACAGCGGCTCGCCCCAGGCGAGGGCGGACGCAAACGAATTCAGGAAGCCATATTTCTTTCCAAGCACGAGATTGATGGTGGCCGGGAAAGTGAGCAGCGAGCTGGCAAAAATCGGCGGAATTACGCCGCCGGAATTTACGCGCAGCGGCAGGTAGGTCATCTGGCCACCCATTACTTTGCGGCCGACGACGCGCTTCGCATACTGCACAGGAATGCGGCGCTGGCCGCCTTCCACAAAAACGATGAAGGCCACAATCGCGAGCATCAGCGCAGCGAGAAACAAAACCGCGATAGGAGTGAAGGGGCCCCACGCGTTGTGCCGCAGTTTGTCATAAATATCGAAAACCGCGTTGGGCAAACCGATCACAATGCCGGTAAAGATGATCAGAGACATTCCATTGCCAACGCCACGGTCGGTGATCTGCTCGCCGAGCCACATGATAAAGGCTGTGCCTGTGGTCAACGTCAAGATCGTCATCAACGTGAAACCGAGACCGGGGTGATACACAATCTGCGATTGGCCAAACGTCTGCTTCTGCAGGGTTTCGGCAATCGTGAATCCCTGAATGATGCTGAGCATGACCGTCAAATAGCGCGTGTACTGGGTGATCTTCTTGCGGCCCAGTTCACCTTCTTTTTGCAGGCGCTCAAGGTACGGCCACACAACCGTCAACAATTGCAAAATGATGGATGCCGTGATGTACGGCATAATTCCCAGGGCAAAAATCGTCATGCTGCGGAAATTTCCGCCGCTGAACATATTGAACAGACCGAGCGCGGAGCCCTGATTCTGGTCAAACATGCTCTTCACAACGTCAGTATTAATTCCGGGCGTAGGAATATGCGCGCCGATGCGGTACACGCCGAGCATGGCCAGCGTGAACAGCAGACGCTTCCGCAGATCCGGAATGCGGAAGATATTCGCCAGAGCCTGGAAAAATGCAGACATTAAACGTTTTCCGCCTTGCCACCAGCTGCTACGATTTTCTCTCGCGCCGACGCACTGTAAGCATGCGCGTGCACGGTGAGAGCAACTTTCAATTCGCCAGTACCCAAAATTTTAATCTCGCCGACCGCGCGCCGTACAAATTTGTGCGCGCGAAGCAATTCCGGCGTAACTGTTTCACCGGCCGAGAAAACATTCAGCGTCTCAATATTGACGACGGAGAATTCCTTCTGGCCAGGATTATGAAATCCACGCTTCGGAATGCGGCGATGGAGCGGCATCTGGCCGCCTTCAAATCCACGGCGCATTTTATAGCCGGAGCGGGACTTCTGTCCCTTGCTGCCTTTGCCAGCGGTGCGGCCAAGTTTCGAGCCGATACCACGGCCAACGCGCACCTTGCGGTGGCGCGAACCCTTGGGCGGCTTCAAATTAGAAAGATTATAATCCATTCCCTGTCTCTCCCACAGAACTCGACTGCGTTACTCGGTGACTTCAACCAGATGGCGAACCTTTAGAATCATGCCGCGGATCGCGGGCGTATCTTCATGCTCGACGACCTGATGCAGCTTGCGAAATCCCAGGCCGCGAATGCATTCGCGCATGCCGATGGGGCAGCCGATAAAGCTGACCACATATTTTATCTTAAGCTTGCCTTCTTTTTTCTTGGTCATGACTCTTTCCGCGCATCCTGTCCGTTTTACAGATTTTTACCGGCGAAGATCTTCAACTGTTTTGGAACGCATATCGGCAACTTTTTGAGCGTTGCGCAAACGAAGCAGCGCGTCAAATGTGGCCTTGACGACGTTGTGCGGATTCGCCGAGCCCAAAGACTTGGTGAGCACGTTGTGAATTCCCGCAACTTCCATAACCGCGCGCACCGCGCCGCCGGCAATGATTCCGGTGCCGTCGGGAGCGGGCTTGAGCATCACGTGACCGGAACCGTAGTGGCCGTCGACCTGATGCGGAATTGTTGTGCCCTTCAAATTTAATGGCAGCAAACTCTTTTTTGCCTGTTCGATGGCCTTGCGAATGGCCATGGGAACTTCTTTTGCTTTGCCGGTACCGAACCCGGCGTGACCCTGCTGATCGCCAACAACAACGAGCGCGGCGAAGCTAAGATTCTTGCCGCCTTTCACGACTTTCGTGACGCGGTTGATGGAGACGACCTGATCCTTCAGGGAATTCGCGCTGAATTCCACGTGCTGACGGACGGCGAGTGTATCTCTCAGGATCTGTTTAGACATTCGATTAGAATTTCAACCCCGCTTCCCGTGCCGCGTTGGCAAGAGCCTGTACACGGCCGTGATACTTATAACCGCCCCGATCAAACACTACTTTAGAAATTCCCGCCGCAATGGCGCGTTCGGCGACGATGCGTCCGATCACTTTCGCCGTGGCGATGTTGCCTCCGCCCTTGGTTTCTTTCCGCGTTTCCTTGTCAATCGAGCTGGCGGAAACGAGCGTTGTGCCCGAC
>DATBYL010000153.1:0-6201 GCA_036513735.1 Candidatus Acidiferrales bacterium | reverse complement strand
GGGAAATTCCCGGATCCGATACTGCATTGCACGTGGGCATACACCGATCCGCAGCATCCGTCGCTTTCCGAGATCGCGAAGGAAGTGAACGGCAAAGCGCTTGGTGATCTGCAGGACCCGGTTACGAAACAAGAGATTAAGAACGGGCAGCAACTGCCGGGATTTGCGTGGCTGAAGGACGACGGGACGACGGCTTGCGGGAATTGGATTTACTCCGGTAGCTGGACGGAGGCGGGGCCTCAACTCGCGCGTCGCGGAACTGAAGATCCGTCGGGACTGGGAATTTATCCGAACTGGGGTTGGTCGTGGCCGGCGAATCGCCGCGTTCTTTACAATCGCGCTTCGTGTGATCTGGACGGCAAGCCGTACGATCCTTCGCGCAGACAAGTTTGGTGGAATGAGAGCGCGCAGAAGTGGGTCGGAAATGATGTTCCGGATTTCAAACCGGACTCTCATCCGAAGGATCACATGGGGCCGTTCATCATGAATCCAGAGGGATTGGGCCGCTTGTTTGTGCCAATCGGTGGAATTACGGACGGCCCATTCCCGGAACATTACGAACCAATCGAAAGCCCAATCAAGAATCCTCTGCATCCGGATCACTCGTCGAATCCCGTGGTGAAGAAACTTACGACGGCTGCGGACAAATACGGCACGGTCGAGCAGGGTTACACGGTGGTCTGCACTACGTACCGGTTGACGGAGCAATATCACTATTGGACGAAAAATAATCCGATGAATGTGCAGTTGATACCCGAAGCATTTATTGAAATTCCGGTTGAGCTGGCCGACGAAATGGGAATTCGCGGATCGGAAAAAATCAAGGTGAGCAGCATTCGCGGAACGTACATCGCGAAAGCATTTGTTACGCGGCGGATCAAGCCGATGATGATCGAAGGGAAGAAGGTCTATCAAATTGGCATTCCGATTCATCAAGGTTTCCGTGGCATTAAAGAGGACGAGGATCTGAACGCGCACACGCCGGTGAATTTACTTACGCCGACGGTGGTCGACCCGAACGCATACACGCCGGAATCGAAGGGCTTTCTCGTGAAAGTAGAGAAGGCGTAGCAAGAGGGAATTTATGAGCCAAGCGATATTGGAAATCCGAAGGATATCGGGAAAGAGCGGACCTCCTCCGGGTGAAGGCGTGCGCCGGGAATTTGAGGTCTGCAAACTGATTGATACGACCACTTGCATCGGATGCAAGGCGTGCGAAGTGGCCTGCCTGGAATGGAACGGCTTGTCATTCCACGAAACAGTTTTCGATAATTCCTATCAGACGATGCCGGAGACGGCGTGGAATTATTGGAACCTGATTAAGTTCAACGAACACGAGCGCGAAGATGGTGGCGGGCTGCAATTGCTGATGCGCAAAGATCAGTGCATGCATTGCGCGGAGCCGGGATGTTTGGTGGCGTGTCCGGCGGAAGGCGCGATCGTGCAGTACGTGAACGGCATTGTGGATTTTCAGCAGGATCACTGCATCGGTTGCGGATATTGCATGAGCGGATGTCCGTTTAATATTCCGAAGTTCAGCCCCGGCGCACAAAAAGTTTTTAAGTGTACGCTGTGCGTGGATCGTGTGACGCAAGGGCTGGAGCCTGCGTGCATCAAGTCGTGTCCGACGGGTTGTCTGCATTTCGGGACGAAACCGGAAATGACGGAATTGGCAAATACGCGCGCGAAGCAACTGCGCGATCATTCTGGATTTGCGAACGCGGGCGTTTACGATCCATCCGGCGTTAACGGAACGCATGTGATTTACGTTTTGCACGACGCTACGAATCCCGAAGCGTACGGCGGGCTTCCGCGCAATCCTACGATTCCCTGGACGGTGCGGGCTTGGAAAACTCCGCTGAAGTGGCTGGGAAATATTGCGATTGTTGGTGGACTGGTCGGAGTGTTTCTGCACTATCTGCGATTTGGACCGAAAGACGAGCCGAAGGATGACGACGAGCCTGCAAAGCAGGAGGCAAAATCATGAGCGCTCCCGAGCCACAAATTCTTCCGAACGGCCGGGTGGTGCGCTATTCATTTCATGAGCGCGTGATCCACTGGCTGGCGGGATTCTCTTATATTTATTTGATGCTGACGGGACTGGCGTTCTGGTCTCCGTGGCTTTTCTGGATTGCAGTGGCGTTGGGTGGCGCAACGATTTCGCGAGAATTGCATCCATGGGCCGGACTGGTATTTGTGGCGTCCACGCTGATGATGTACGGGATGTGGGGCCGGCAGATGAAGAAGGTTCCGTCGGACAAAGCATTCTGGGACGCGGTGCCGCACTACGTAAGGAACGAGGATGAGTTGGTTCCTTCCGCGGATCGATTCAATGCGGGACAAAAACTTTTGTTCTGGGGATTTTTGTGGTGCGGTATTGCGTTGCTGCTTTCCGGATTAGTTTTGTGGTTCACACATTTGGTGCCGTGGAATCTGCGCTACCTGCGTTATGCGGCGGTAATTGTGCATCCAGTTTCCGCGTTGCTGACGATTGGGCTGTTCATTATTCACGTTTACATGGGAACAGCGATGGAACGCGGTGCATTCGGCTCGATGACTCGCGGCGAAGTTTCCGGCGCTTGGGCGAAGAAATATCATCGCGTGTGGTATGACCACCTGCCGCGAAGCAGTTCGGCCAAGACAAGAAATGACGCTTGAAAAGTGGGACGCGCGGGTCCGCCGCGCAAGTCAGCTGGCTGCGGAGTTTCCGTTTGCCGCCGAAGGCTTGAAATTCTACGAACGGCTTACCCGGTATCAGAAATCACTTTATTCTGAAATTGAAACTGCATGCGGTGGGACGAAAGTTCGCCGGCTTGGCGGAAGTTTGCGCGGGGAGTTTGACGCGTTCTTGCTGCTGCCGCGATTTGACGGTTTCCTCGCGATGATCGAGAAGAACGCTCCTGCACCGCTGGCGCAGGCGACGAACGCGTTGCGAATACGCGGAAGCGGCCAGTGGCAGGAAATCCTAAGACGATTCTGGGAATCCGATCCGGGCTCGTCAGCCGAAATGCCGCCGGAAGATTTCCTGATTTCGCGTCTATTTTTTCAGCCATACGCGGAATATCTGGCGGACTATTCTGAATGGACTTTGCCACATGGAACTCCGAATGGTTGTCCGTTGTGCGGGGGTAAGCCGCTGGTTGGCGTGTTGAGAGCGGAAGGTGACGGCGCGAAAAGATTGCTGACGTGCTTTTTGTGCGCGATGGAATGGAATTATCGGCGGCTGGTATGCCCGTCGTGCGGTGAAGAAGATGTGAAGAAACTGGCGGTGTATCAGGCGAAAGAGTTTCCGGCGGTGCGAGTGGAAGCCTGCGATACTTGCCGCGGCTACATCAAGACAGTGGATTTGACAAAGGACGGGCACGCTATTCCCGCAGTGGACGAAATAGCGACGATCCCTTTGAATTTGTGGGCCGCGGAGCACGACTACCATAAGCTGCAGACAAACTTGTTGGGAATATAAGGGGTTGCGGCTGAATGGCCGCCTGCCTCTGCGGAAAAATAAGATTCAAACTACCTCGTATTAAAACCCCGCAACTTTGCCGGCCTGATATAGTTTCAGTCGAAGTCTTCGTATGGAAACATAGCCGCTATTTTATTGGCGGATCGTGAGGCCTGAAATGTTTAAAGAATTTGTCCTGCAGTGGCCAGTTTTTCGGCAAATCTTTCAGGGCGGTGATGGCACGGGGCCGGAGGCCATGAGCGAACGCACGCGAAGTCTTCGTCCGAAAAATGAGGGAGCGAAGGTTGCGCGGTCGGTATGTCCGTACTGCGCGGTCGGATGCGGGCAGCTTGTATTTCTTCAAGACGAGAAGTTGATTTCGATTGAAGGCGATCCGGAATCACCGATTTCGCGCGGGAGACTTTGTCCGAAGGGCGCGGATAGTTTTGAATTGCTGACGCATTCCAAACGGTTGACGAAAATAAAATATCGCCGGCCGTTCTCAAAGGAATGGGAAGACCTGGATTTGGACAAGGCGATGGAGATGATCGCGGATCGTGTTTGGGAAAGCCGCGAACGGACGTTTGTTGAGACGCAAGATGGCCAGAGCTTAATGCAGACGAAGGCCATCGCGCACCTGGGCGGTGCAACGCTTGATAACGAAGAAAATTACATGATCAAGAAGTTGTTCACCGGTGGGCTGGGAATGGTGTGCATCAGCAATCAGGCCAGGATTTGACACAGCTCTACTGTGCCCGGTCTGGGCACAACTTACGGCAGAGGCGGGGCCACAACATCGCCAAAAGATTTATTGAACTCCGATGCGATTCTGATTATGGGATCGAACATGGCGGAAAATCATCCTGTGGGATTTCAATGGGTGATGGAAGCTAAGGAAAACGGCACAAAAGTTTTGCACGTGGACCCGAGGTTCAGCCGGACTTCCGCGGTGGCGAATATCTGGGTGCCGTTGCGCGCCGGTTCGGACATTCTTTTTCTGGGCGGCTTGATAAATTACGTTCTCAAGAACGAGCTAATTTTCCGTGAATACGTTGTGCACTACACCAACGCCAGCGTGATCATTCCAGAAGATTTCAAGGACACCGAGGATTTGGAAGGAGTTTTCTCGGGTTGGGATGCCGAGAAGAAAAAATACGATCCGAAAACGTGGCTGTATGAAGAAATCGAGTCCGGAGGCGATGAGAAATCTGATGCTGGCGGCGGACACGGGCAGCACGGAGTGGATTCATCACCGGATTTGACCAACTACAAGCAGGACTTGACGCTACAGCATCCGCGCTGCGTTTTCCAATTATTGAAAAAACATTTTGCGCGGTACACGCCGGAGATGGTGGCGGAATATTGCGGCGTTTCCAAAGAAGCTTTCTTGCATGCCGCAAAAACATATTGCGAAGCTTCGGGGCCGGAAAAAACTGGCGCGATTTGTTACGCGCTGGGTGGACGCAGCACTCGAGCGGCGTTCAAATGATTCGCTGCGCCGCGATACTGCAATTGCTCCTTGGGAATATGGGCAGACCCGGCGGCGGAATCGTGGCGTTGCGAGGACACGCGTCCATTCAGGGGTCCACGGATATTCCGACGTTGTTCGATATTCTTCCGGGCTATCTGAACATGCCGAAATTCGGAGAGGAATCAAAGACCCTTGCGAACTATATTGCGAAAAATGGGGCGCGCACGGGTTGGTGGTACAACACCGACAAATATATTGTGAGCTTTTTGAAGGCGTACTACGGCGAAGCGGCGACGGCTGAGAATGATTTTGGATTTAATTGGCTGCCGCGCGTGACGGGCGATCATTCGCATCAAGGTTATTGGCTGGACATGTTGGACGGGAAGATGGATGGCTTGTTTGTGATGGGACAGAATCCCGCGGTTGCCGGGCCGAATTCTGGAATGGAGCGGCGTGGCCTCGGGAAACTGAAGTGGCTTGTGGTTCGCGAAATGGTGGAAACGGAAACGGCATCTTTTTGGTACGAATCGCCAGAGGTGAAGAGCGGCGAGTTGCGCACGGAAGAAATTCAGACGGAAGTATTTTTGATGCCCGCGGCGGGTCACGCGGAAAAAGACGGAACGTTCACGAACACTCAGAGGTTGCTGCAGTGGCGCGAGAAGGCCGTCGATCCTCCCGGTGATGCGCGCACCGACACTCATTTTATTTATCACCTCGGCGTGCTTTTGAAGGAGAAAGCGAAGCGTGATCCGCGGCCGCGCAACGCCGGTCTACTGGCGCTCACTTGGGATTACACGCTGGAAGGTCATTTGAAGGAACCGTCTGCCGAAGAAATTTTGCAAGAAATAAATGGATATACGGTGGCGACGAGAGAATTGGTTCCGGGATTCGGAGCGCTGAAGGCGGACGGCTCGACGGCTTGCGGTTGCTGGATTTATTCCGGCGTGTTTCCGAAGCAGGGACAGAATCGTGCGAACGAACGTGCGTCCAAGGACTTCCACGGACATGGGTGGGGATTCGCGTGGCCATCCGATCGCAGAGTTATTTACAATCGCGCGTCCGCGCGGCCTGATGGCAAACCATGGAGCGAGCGAAAGAAATTGGTTTGGTGGGATGAAGCCAGTAAAAAATGGACAGGCAACGACGTTCCGGATTTCACCGTGACGAAAGCTCCTGACTACAAACCGCCGGCCGGCGCCGTGGGTGACGCCGCGCTTGCGGGCGATAAGCCATTTATTTTGCACGCGGACGGTTTCGGATGGATATGGGTTCCGGTCGGATTGAAAGA
>DATBYL010000152.1:0-11358 GCA_036513735.1 Candidatus Acidiferrales bacterium | reverse complement strand
GCCGCTCAGCGTTCATGAACAAATCTTCTCTCCTCCGCACCCTCGCCATCGTCGACGTAACCGCGCTCCCATGCGCCACAATGTGGATCATCTGGCGCGACCCTCCTCGCCTTTCGCACGCCTGGATTTTCCTTCCGATCTGGCTCATCGCCAGTTTCGCCATTCACAAAGACACCACGCGCACTCTCGGAATGCGCGCCGATAATTTGTGGCCCGCATTCCGCCGCGCGTCACTCATCCTCGGCCCAATGGCGCTCGGCCTAATTTTAATTGGACTCGCCCGCAGCGTCCGCATCCCAACCGCTCCCGGAACTTTCGCGCCGCATCATTTCTGGAATTATTTCGCGTTCTGCGTTCTGCAACAAGTGGCGCTCAATTCCATGTTCAGCAATCGCGCCTTTTTTCTCACCAATAAAATTCCCGCCTCCGCCCTAATTTCCGGAACAATTTTCGCCGTGCTTCATTGGCCGAATCCAGTTCTCATGCCCGCAACCTTCATCGCGGGCTTCGCAATGTCCTGGCTATTCTTGCGAGAACGAAATATTCTTCCGCTCGCTGTCTGGCACATGGTTTTGGGAATTTTGCTCGGCTGGTCAATGCCAATCGCGTGGCATCACGGACTCCGCGTCGGCCCCGGCTACTACACTTTCCACTAAATCGTGCGGGCGGTTCACATCAGAATGTAAGTGTTTCGTGACGGAGCGTAACGGGTTCGTGGTTCATAACAGGGCACGACTTCAGTCGTGCCGTTACGATGCGGATAAAGGGGTTTTAACCCCCGCTGCCATGCGTCGGAAATCTCGCGCGCGCAAAACAACTGCTACAAATTAATCTCATCATACCGCCCCAAATCATTTCCGTTCTTCCGAATTTCTGCGCCCGCCGCACTCTCAAATTTCCACCGTCCCGCAATCGCCACTCCGCACTCCCCGCACTTCCCATCCCGCAATTTATTTTCAATCACGCTATGCCACGACCGCCGTATCATCTTCGCCCCGCAGCTCGGACAAATCGTATCCTTCGCGCCGCCATGAATATTTCCTTCATAAACGAAATTCAGCCCCGCCTCGCGCGCAATTCCGCAAGCCATGTGCAAAGTCTCCGGCGGAGTCGCCGGCTTATCCATCAACTTAAAATCCGGATGGAACGCCGTGAAATGTACCGGCACATCCGCGCCAACATTTTCTAAAACCCAATCGCTCAGCCGGCGTATCTCTCCCGGATCGTCATTCAAAGTTGGAATCAGCAAATTCGTCAACTCAAACCAAACGTTCGTCTCATTTTTCAGCCACTTGATCACGTCCAGCACCGGCTGCAATTCCGTCAACGTAATCCGCCCATAAAACTTTTCCGTAAACGCTTTCAGATCCACATTCGCCGCGTCAATGTGATCGTAAATATCGTGAAACGCATCGCGCGTAATGTATCCGTTCGTCACCATCACCGTCGCAATTCCCTGCTCGCGCGCCGCAGCGCAAATGTCCACCACATATTCGCCCCAAATCGTCGGCTCGTTGTAAGTGAACGCAATGCTCGCGCATCCATTCTTGCGTGCCAGCGACAGCACATCCTCCGGCATCACCATCGTCGACCGCACTTGATCCTGACGCGACTTTGAAATGTCCCAGTTCTGACAAAAAAAGCAGCCCATGTTGCACCCAGCCGTGCCCATCGAAAAAACTTTCGTGCCCGGCAAAAAATGATTCAGCGGTTTTTTCTCAATCGGATCCACTTGCATCGCGGCCGGCGAAGCATATCCCAAACTAAAAAGTTTCCCGCCCTCATTCACGCGAATAAAACAAAATCCGCTCTGCCCCTCCCCAATATGGCAATGCCGCGGACACAAATAGCAATGCACGCGCCCATCCGCCATGCGCTCCCACCACCGCGCCTCATGCAGCAACTCAGTTTTCTGCAGTATTTTCAAATCTTGCATAACAGAATTTCCGGATTTCGTCTTTGCCGATAGGGTGCGTTCCGCTGCAGCCCTGCGGCACTAAACAGAGAGGAATTACTTTCCACCAACATTCTACCACGCGACGTTCGTGGCACAGCCATTCCTGGCTATGTGCGTCGCATTTGATTTTGTAGGGACAACCTTCAGTTTGTCCGCGGCTTCAACGATGGCGATACGGAGGCGGGTACCCAGGCGCTCTAAATCTTGACATTTTCGTACTTGCCGTTTTTGCAGCGGCCGCCTTAGGCGGGCAGCCTTTTCTTTGACTCAGACTAGGACTTCCGAAACTTCAAGCCGTTGTTTTTGAAAGGCGGCTTCAAACGCTCTGATGATTTGTGGATCAAAATCAGTTCCTTCGCCCTTCAAAATGATATCTCTGGCTTCAAATGGCGAAAGGCCTTTGCGGTATGGACGATCGCTGACCAGCGCATCGTACACGTCGGCGACACTAAGGATTCGAGCTTCGATCGGAATCTCCTCGCCTTTAGTGGAATGATATCCCGAGCCGTCAAACTTATCGTGGTGCGCCAGGATGATAGGAAGAATTCGGCTAAGCGATCCAGCCACGGGACTGAGAAAGTTCATTCCCTTATCAACATGAGTTCTGATTTCCTTTACATCGTTGGCATTAAGTTTCGCGGCCTTGTACAACACATCTCGGCTCAACTCCAGCTTTCCAATGTCATGCAACAATGCGGCCGCGCGAATGTCCTCGATTCGGTCTGGACTAAAACCCATCTCACCTGCGATTTGAGTTGCGTATACAGAAACGCGGTACGAATGGTTTTGCGTAAATTTATCGTTGGAAATTATTTGGCTCAAAATTTGCAGCAGGCCTGTGTAGGTCTGCCGCAACTCATCCAGTCTGCGCTGAGCGGTTTCATGAAGCGTTCCACTGGCGTACGCAAAAACCAAAAGCAGTCCTGCCCAAATCACCAAATCGGATGAAGTCAACAAATTATCCATTGCGGCGGCGTGCCGGCCAAAAAGCGCCGGGTTCATCATGTCCACCCAGGTTACAAACAGGATCGAGCCGAGAGCGGCTTCCACCGCGCGCCTGCGCCCGAAATAGTAGGCCGCAAAAAACGTTGGGATATTGTAAAAGGTAAGAATTAATCTCTGGCCACCAACGAAGTAATTGAAAACTCCCGCCGACGCAACAATCGAAAGAATCAGCCAAAGCTCCTTGCTGACACCGCTTAGACGCGAAAGAAATTTGTTCTTCATCGCCGTGAGCCTTTGGTGGAATTAGGATCGGGCATTCGAGCAAACGTCGGGATCTTACGTTCCGCTGGGTTCCAATCTTCCGGTGGAAAATGGATTCCCCAGAACTTGGGAAGCGGCTCTGCAAACTCGATGCCGATCTCCACACCACCCGCGCGAATATCCTTCCGATGAGCAACCCGGCATTGAACTTCCATGCCCGTCATCGCGTTTGAGATGATCACAGGTCTTTGAGCATCAACTTCTGTCTGCAGGATAATAAGCGCGCCGTGAGCGCTGACCGTGAGCGTTTTCGTTTGCTCTTCAAACATCTTATGCTGCGGATTCTGTCCGAACAGGGTCACAGGAATATCGATCACTACGCGCGAACTGCGGCGCTTTGCCGCAGGGCGTGGATCAACTTCAGCATTACCAATCTTGTTTGGCGCCGCTTGGTCGCCAAGATTCGCAGACTTCATAGTAGTCCCCTCAGGAGCGTGTAATTTTCTTTGTACTTCTACTTTTTAGCCGCCGGCGAGCCTGAGAAGGATCGCCCGGATTTCCCTTTCAAAATTGGCGGCAGTTGAGTTTGAATGTTCGGTAAGCCGTTCCTGTTGGACACGCGCCGTGCTCTGCAACAACTGGAAAACAGCTCCAAGTTTCTGAAGAAGGTCGTCGGCCATTTGCTGGACGGGAACAAACCGTTTTTCGATTTCCGCCGAAAATTCGGTTGTTCTCTGGTTGGAAAGATTGGTGAAGTGATTCTCAAGTTGCACCGAACACCGGCTCAGCTCGAAATCCAACTGAGTCCGAAAATTCTCCATTCGAGCTGTGTTGTCCTCGTTCATTTGCTGTAAAGTTTGCTGCAGTGGAATCAGTCCTTCGTTTATTTCCCGCTGCAAAGTTTGGGATTTCGTCAGCAATCCCTCAGCGGCGCTGCCCGAAGCGTCGATTCTCGCTTGCATTTCGGCTGTCGATTCTTCGATCGAGCGCAACACCGTGGCCACGCGTGAATTCAGATACCGCTCAGAGTCCTGTAGCGCGCTGCGCGACAGATCGGTCTGCTCCTGAAAAATCTTTTTCACCGTTTCGGACGCGGATTCCTCGAACGAGCGGACAATCGCCGCCGCGCGCACACCCAGATCTTCCTGCGCGTCGTTGTGGATGTTTCGCAAAAGTTCGGCCTGCTCGTGAGCAAGCTTCGTCGCCATTTCGGATGTAGATTCCTGAAGGGACCGCAGGATTGTTGCCGCGTGCGAATCTAGTTCGTGCTGTGCGCTGCTGTGAGCCGTGCGCGAAAGCTCCGCTTGCTGCTCAAAAACGTTTCGTGCCATTGCGGCAGTCGTTTCCTCAAGAGACCGTGCAGTCGCTGCCGCGCGTGAGCTCAGTTCTATATCGGCGCGCTCGGCGGCGGTTCGCGCAAACTCTGTTTGCTCTGCGAGCAGCTTTTTCGTCAATTCAGACGCTGATTCTTCAAGAGAACGCAAGAGAGTGGCCGCTCGCGACGTCAATTCTTTATCGGAGTTGCCCGCTGCATTTTGAGAAAGTTGTGCCTGTTCCTCCGCCAATTTCTTCACGGTGCTATCGAGAGAGGCGCGAAACCCCGCGATTTGGTCTTCGACCAGACCAGCTACTTTAGCGCTAAAAACCTGCGTGGTTTTCTCGTGCGCGGCGGCGGAGTGCTTCTCCACGTTATCGCGGATAATCTTTTCCGTGTTGGAAGCAATAATTCCCGGGACCGTTCTTTCCATCTCACCGGACATCCACGTTTTCAGGATGGCAAGCTCCTGTTTCAACTCAGCGGCGACGGCCGATCTTACGGCTTCGCGCATAGCGATCGGATTTTCGGCTTGCGGCTTCGACATCGACGTCGGATTTTCGTCCTTGGCTTCAGCGATGGTCTGATGGATCGAGCGAGCAACCGGCTGGGAAGCGCCGTTGACCGGTGGCGTAGACAAAAGATCGCGAGTCATCAGAGCTGGACCGACCTTTGCCGCTGGCGACGCCGGTTGAGCTGCTTGGTTTGCGGGCTGCGATGACGGCGAGGGTTTTGCAGATACATTTCGAGATTCAGCAACGCCCCCGGATTCAACGGCATTCGGAGTTTCAATCACTCTCCGCGGTTCAACAGATGTGGCGAAGATTTTCGTCGTCTGGGCAACTTCCAACTGGACAGTCACTTTATAGAAACCCGAGACTGTATCCGGCGCGGTTGCCTTGACGCTGGCGTGCAATACCTGCCGCTTGATGCCGGACTGGCGGTCGTCGTATTCAACCAGAACCGAACCATTCGGTTCCGGCTGGCAGTCAGTCCGAAACGTGCAATCGCGGCCATCCAAAATAAGGATCGCAGCAGGCCGCCTGAACATCTGGCCCTTTGCGTCCACGCCAGTAACGGTTGCGTGGACGGCGGTGCTGGAAGCGGCGGCGCCATCAATGCGTGATTTCGGGTCAGACAAGGTAACAGACACGGTTTCTATCTCCTCGAGCAGACTGCGCTTTCAACTATTATCAAAATTCTGCGTTCCGGCTGACAAGCTGGTTTGCAACAACGGAACTGTTCCAGTTCGGAACTGCGCATTCAATATGGTCGGAATAGTAGCTGCTGCCCGATAGTACTTTCGTTCTACTGTGTCCAAACGCGTAATTGGCGAATGCTCACCCAAATAGTGTGCCGCGTAATTCCCCGGGAACTTGATGGGAGTCTCGGTGAGGGAAACGCCGATTTCATGAAGCGCTTGAGCTTCGACGTCTTCTGCGGGAACGTCATCGCGGCCATGATCGCTGATCACGTCGTAATGAAGTTGTCTTGAATTCGGATTTAATTCCCTTTTGGAAAATCTGCATCAATCCGGGGACAAACGGGAGGTTTTCCAAACAATCTGCGCGCAAGCTCCTTTACCCCGAAACATCAGTACGGAACGCCACCCACCACCTCATGTCCTTTGTTTCCTTACCCTTAGCCACTACCCACCCTCACTTCCCATAACCCATTTTTGAAAAAACGCATACCCCCCACCCCACCCTATTTTGCGATGTATATGCTAATAAAGGACTTACAGCGATCTGTGGTTGATCGTTATGCAAATAAAGGACTTAGCCGAGGTTTTGCGCTTGTAGAGCTACCCTTGAGGGTAGCATCCGGGGGTTGATCTCTTCGTGTTGCGTGCGTTTTGCTGGGTGCCGGGTCTCTCTGTATTTCTCTGCTTCCTCTCTGCGCCCTCCGCTCTTCTGCGTTGAGAGCTCTTGTCTTTCTTCCCCCAATTTTCCTATCACGACTTCCGCCACAAAAAGTGCATTATAATGCACTTTTGCCCAAATCGAGCCCAAGACATGCATTATAATGCACTTTTTCGACATTTTCTGCCCTGTTTTGGTGCACAAAGTGGACCGCAAAATAATTTTCACGCCGCCCGAAGATAGAAGAGCTACTCCCATTTTCACTCAGAGCCTGGGCCACCGCATCCTTCGCGGAAACATCATTCCGGCTGTGATCGGTAATTGCGTCGTAACGAAGTTGCGTTGGATTCGGATTTAATTCTCTGCTGTATTCCTCGGTAATTTCGCTACCCATTTTTTGAAGTGCCTTGCTTAGCTCGCTCTGCAAATCGGTTCCCGAAATCTCAAATTTCTTCCCAAGATACGGAGCAGCGATTTTCGCGGCCAGCTTATCGGCATCCCGATAAAAATGCTCCGAGATTTCGCGGTGCCCTTGCTCATGTTCCACCACGTGTTGCGAAACGTCGGCCGGCACCCAGATCGTCACGTTAAGTTGCAAATTTACGTTGACGCTCGTCACCGTAACAATCGCGTGCGTCGAATCTGTTTCATGCGCGTCGCCGCCAACATTTGCGTTGGATAGAAAATTTGAATCGCATACGGCCAGTTCACCGGGCGCAAGTTGCGGCATATCAGGCGGCGGATTTTCCGCATCAAATGTGCGGCTCGCAAAATTGATCGGCTGTTTTGTAATCGTCGGAGCCTCCGCCACTCCTGAGTCTCGATGCGAAGAAGAACTTCGCCACACGAGCCAGCTTCCGAAAATAACTGCCGCAGCCACAGCGCAAAGTAAGATTATTCGGCGCACGAAAGAAGTGTCCACAATTTTATTCCAGCGCTTTTTCAAGCAGCGCGCCGACGCCCGAAATATTTTTCAATAGCTCGTCGGAAATATTGTGGCGTCGTTTCAAATAATTCGGATCGTTGTAGGAAACCCAAACTTTTCCTTCAGCGTCTTGCCACACCAGCGCCTTCAGCGGTAAATCAATTGCCAAAGTTGGAGACGCAATCATCATCGGTGTTCCAGCTCTCGGACTGCCGAAAATAATCAATTGCGTGGGACGCATGGCGAGGCCAACTTTTTCTGCTTCGCCGCTGTGATCGATCCGCGCGAATATCGTGAGATTCTTCGTCCGCAAAATGGATTCAACCCGTTGCAACGTTTCTGGCGCGGAATAAGGACTGCTCAGATGAATAAGTCCGTTTTCTGTCGAGGCGGTCATGGGAGTGGATTACTGCTTCACCAGTTCAACGCGGCGATTCACGGTGCGTCCGTCCTCGGTGTCATTTGAAACGAGCGGCGCATATGGTCCGTCGCCATACGGCGAGAGCCTATCTGCGGCGACGCCATATTTCGTGACGAGCAACTGAACCACAGCGGCGGCGCGACGCTTCGAGAGGTCCATGTTCGACGCGAGAACGCCGACATTATCAGTATGACCGACAACGTAGAGTTTGAGCTTCGGATCAGCTTTCAATAAGTTCGCCACTTCATCCAGCGCTGGAGTGGACTCGGCTTTCACGTCGGCCTTTCCGGTATCGAATTGAATACCGTTCACTACAGTGTGGCCGCTGCTGGAAATATTGCCGCCTAGCGCGGCGGCGTTGGCGACAACGTCCTGCGTAAGTTGAATTTCAACGACGATCGTTTCTCGAATATCGCCACCACCACCGATCTCGATTTGAATCCATGTCTTGCCCATGTGGCCCGTGAAATCCCCATAGCTTCCGGAGTCATAAACCATGGTGTAACCCGCGGCGCGAATCGCGGTATTCATGTTGCGAACTACTTGCGCTTTGGACGCGGTCGATGGGAACTTATACTCGATCTGGGTAAAGTCTCCTTCGACCTCCTTGCTTTTGCCGTTGTCGAGCGTGAATTTGAAGACGTCGTCGGCTTTGTGTTTGCAGTCGGTGAGAACACTACCGGGGAAACGGCTGATAAGCGGAGAGTCTTTGCAGCCGTCGGCGTCCTTGGCCTGCGCCGCGCATGCACGCGTTGATATCAAGATCGCGAAGCAAATTAGAATACGGGAAAGTATTTTCAACGGGAATCTCCCCAGTTGTGAATTCGGTGGCGGCATCTTACAACGAGCACGGCCTTCACGAAAAGTGCGAATTCATTTTCGCAAAGAGTGACGCGGAACTAGATGGGACGCTTTCGGCGCATTTCGAGGCGGCGGGTTTCGGCCCATCGGAAAAATTTTAGAAGGCGGGTGCGTTCGCGCCAGGTTAGGCGGAAAAATGTGCGGGCGTCAGTGGGGGCGGCTTCGGGACCGAAGAAAGTTTCCATGCGCCAGCGAATATATGGGCTGCGCCAGGGTTGGAGGCGGTGGCCTTTGCTGGAGAGCCAATAAAATTTTAGGGCGCTGAACATTTGTCTGAGAATGCCTGAGCGGGAAGATGATACCTGCGTGAGGTTGGGAATCCAAGATTTCCGGGAGGGATGGATTCGGAGGACATGGGTACATCAATCGCGATTTTCGTTTGCGGTCAGCGGACCACCTGAAGGTGTTCCCTACGAATGCAGTTCAACGGAAAATAAAAATCCCGCGCCGCGAGAGTTGCGCGGCGCGGGATTTTTAATGTGATGAAACTAGAGCGCGGAGCAGACTGCCTTTGTTTCGGTGTAATGCTCGACTACGCCGTGGCCGCTTTCGCGTCCCCATCCGGATTGTTTGTATCCGCCGAAGGGCATGGCGGGATCAAACACGTTGTAGCAATTGATCCAGACGGTGCCGGCGCGAAGTTTTCCGGCGAGGCCGTGCGCTTTTTTAATGTCACGCGTCCAGATTCCAGCGGCGAGTCCGTAGATGGAATCGTTGGCGCGCGCGGCAATTTCGTTCAGGTCGCTGAAAGGAGTTGCTACCACGACCGGCCCGAAAATTTCTTCCTGCACGACTTTCATTTTGTCATTCGTATTTACGAGCACGGTGGGCTTCACGAAATAACCTTTGTCACCGTGACGCGAACCGCCAGTCGTCGCCTTAGCTCCCTGTTCGAGACCGGAGTCGAGATAAGCGCAGACGCGATTCAATTGTTCTTCGGAAACAAGCGGACCCATTTGGCTTTCAGGATCGAAACCCTGCTTGACCTGAATTTTTTCCGCGATTTGCGAAATGCCGTCGACAACTTTGTCGAAGCTCTTTTTTTCGATGAAGAGCCGCGAACCAGCGCAGCAGCACTGGCCGTGGTTAAAGAAGATAGCGCTAGCGGCGCCGGGAATTGCGGCGTCCACATCGGCGTCATCAAAAACAATGTTCGGAGATTTTCCGCCGAGTTCGAGCGACACGCGCTTCAGGTTGCCGGTAGAAGCGTTCACAATTAATTTGCCGACTTCTGTGGAACCTGTAAAAGCAACCTTGTCCACGCCCATGTGCGCGGAGAGCGCGGCGCCTGCTTCGCCAAATCCTGTGACGATATTTACGACGCCATCCGGGAATCCCGCTTCCTGCACGAGTTCGCCGAGGCGCAACGCGGTGAGCGGAGTTTGTTCGGCCGGTTTCAGAATTACCGTGCAGCCCGCCGCGAGCGCGGGGCTAAGTTTCCATGCGGCCATCAGCAACGGAAAATTCCAGGGGATAATCTGTCCGACGACACCGACAGGTTCGCGCGTGCTGTACGCGTGAAATTTTCCTCGCTGCTGCAACGAAAGCTGAATCGAATTGCCTTCAATTTTTGTGGCCCATCCAGCGTGGTAACGGAAATGTTCGATCGAGAGCGGCAGATCGGCAACGCGCGCGATAGTGAGCGGCTTGCCATTATCGAGTGATTCGAGTTGCGCGAATTCTTCGGCGTGTTTTTCGAGAAGATCCGCGAGCTTCCAAATTAATCTTGCGCGTCCCGCAGGCGGCATTGTGGCCCACGGACCAGTTTCAAACGCGGCGCGCGCGGCGATTACAGCGCGGTCGATATCTTCCTTGGAGCCTTCTGCGATCTTGGCGAGGACTTCGCCGGTTGCGGGATTATAGCTGTCAAAAGTTTTTCCGGATGCAGCTTCGACCCATTTACCATTGATCAGAAGTTTTTGTTTGCGGCCAATAAAGCTTTCTACTGCTGAGTCCATGGACGGTGCAGTGACGGCTGTAGCCATTGTAGGCTCCCTTCGATTTGAATCGATGAGTTCGTGCTGAGAATTTGGACGTTACACCCGGTTGGAGGCAATTTCAAGAGGCGGGAGATTTCCGGAGGCCGATCACTATTTCGGGCGGGCTACGATGGAAGCTTGCGAACCCAGATGCGGCTGGTGGCTGGCGCGCCCAGATGGATTTTCTTTCCGTTCACGTTCAGCAGCATTGTTTGGTCATATTCGCGGCGGGATACGCGAAGGTGGACGCCCGGTTTTAATTTTAGTCCGGCGAGGAAGAGAAGAAATTTCGGATCGCGTTCGTAGACGCAGAGAATTTCTACCGTTGAGCCCGCGGTGATTTCGCTGAGTTGCACGGCGCCATCGCGGCGACGAAGTTTTGCCAGTCCACCGAAAAGCGGAACACCGTGAGGGCAAGTTCCTTCGGCGCCGAAACGTGCGAGAAGCAACGCTTCGACTTCGGGGGAGATGGCGTGCTCGAGGCGTTCGGCTTCGTCATGCGCTTTGGCCCAATCGAGGCCAATAATTTCGGTAAGAAGTTTTTCGGCGAGCTGGTGGCGCAGCGCGAGATGCTGCGCGATGCCGCGTCCCTTCGCGGTGAGGCGAATGCGTCCGTTGCGATCGATGCGCAGGTAGTCGTCGCGCGTCATGCGCTTGAGCGCGGCGGTTACGGCGGGCGGAGTGACGCCAAGCTGCTCGGCAACGCGGGCACTGATGGGAATTTCTTCCTCTTCAAGCATTTCCCAGATTGCTTTCAGATAGTCTTCCTGAGAAACGCTGGTGGTTTCGCGCCGCACGAGTTCTCCTTTATTTTTTGCGGGCCGGTGACTCT
>DATBYL010000151.1:0-13426 GCA_036513735.1 Candidatus Acidiferrales bacterium | reverse complement strand
CATCATGCGCGTCCGATGATGAGTTTGGATAACGCATTTTCCGTGGAAGCGGTGGCGGAGTTCGACCGGCGCGTTCACGAATTATCCGGGCGAGAAAAAATCGATTACACGGTCGAACACAAATTTGACGGGTTGAGTATTGCGCTGCTTTACGAGAATGGTGCGCTGGTACGCGGAGTTACTCGCGGAGATGGAACGACCGGCGAAGACGTTACCGCGAACGTGCGAACGATCCGATCAGTTCCGCTGAGTGTTGATACGGAGGTACTACGTAAGTTGGGGATGAGCGGAGATTTCGAGGTGCGCGGCGAAATCATCATGCCGAAGAAGGCGTTTGAGGCGCTGAACCGCCAGCAGGAAAAAGAAGGCGGAAAGATTTTCGTGAACGCGCGAAATACCGCGGCGGGCGCGGTGCGCGTGCTCGATCCGCAAATTACCGCGAAGCGGCGGCTTGATTTCTACGCGTACTATTTATTTGCGAAGCCCGCGGCAAGCGGTGGCAAGCCGATCAAACGCCATTCGCAAACGCTCGAAGCCCTAACGAAGCTTGGATTCAAAGTTGGCGCGGAATGGAAAGTGTGTCCGACGCTGGATTGTGTTTTGAAATTCTGCGAAGTGTGGAACACGAAGCGCGAAAAACTTCCGTACGAAATTGATGGCATCGTGATCAAGGTTGACGAATTTGCGATGCAGGACGAGTTGGGATTCACAGCGAAAGCTCCGCGATGGGCGATTGCGTACAAATGGCCGGCTCGGCAGGAAACGACGGTCGTCAACGACATTATTGTTCAGGTTGGACGCACCGGCGCCCTGACTCCCGTGGCGATGTTGCAGCCAGTTCAAGTTGGCGGCGTGACGGTCAGCCGCTCGACGTTGCACAACATGGACGAAATTGCGCGCCTCGGTTTGGAAATTGGCGACACCGTGTTGATCGAACGCGCCGGCGAAGTGATTCCGAAAGTTGTGCGCGTTGTGAAAGAGGCGAAGGATCGGCGGCCATTTGTCGTGCCGGAAAAATGCCCAGAATGCGGAAGCAGAATTCACAAAGACCCGGATGAAGTTGCGTATCGCTGCGTGAATGCGTCGTGTCCGGCGAAGAGGAAAGAATCGTTGCTGCATTTTGCCAGCCGCCACGCGATGAATATTGACGGGCTAGGCGAAAAAATTGTGGATCAACTCGTGAATGCCGGAATGGTGAAGGATGTAGCCGATCTTTATACGCTGAAACTGGAGCCCCTAGCAGAGCTGGAGCGCAGCGGAGAAAAGTCTGCGCAGAATTTACTTGATGAGATTGGAGCGAGCAAGAAAGCTGGCCTCGCGCGATTAGTTTACGCTCTGGGAATGCGATTTGTTGGCGAGCGCACCGGCCAGTTGCTGGCGGAACATTTTAGCGACCTGGATGCGATTGCCCACGCCGCGGAAGAGCAGTTAACGGAAGTTGGCGAAGTGGGGCCGAAAGTGGCGGCAAGTATCGCGGAGTTTTTTTCGGAAAAGGCGAACCAGGAATTAATCGCGAAGCTGCGCAAGGCCGGATTGAAACTTACCGGCGAGAAGAAAAAGTTGGCGGATGATCGCCTGCACGGACGGACGTTTGTGTTCACGGGTTCACTCGAGAAAATCTCGCGCGAGCAGGGAGCTGAGATCGTTACAAAATACGGCGGGAAGGATGTTGGCTCCGTGAGCAAGAATACGGATTACGTCGTGGTCGGAAGCGATCCGGGATCGAAGTTTGATAAGGCGAAGCAGTTGGGCGTTACGATATTGGACGAGGCCGGATTTGGAAAGTTAATTGCAAGTGGTGTACCGAAAGAACGCGAAGTTGTGGCGAAGCCGCCAAAGAACGCGAAGAAGAAAGTGGATGCGGCAACAGGGAAGAAGACGGGCGGTAGCAATTTGAAATTGTTTGAGTGAAATTGTCTTAGAAGACTGCCGCGAATTACGCCAATTCCAACATGCGATCTATAGAACGCTTTGCTTTTTTTGCGATGTCGGCCGGAACCGTAATCTGTGGCGACATTTTGTCCATCGAAGCAATGATGTTATCCAGCGTGATCGTTTTCATAAACGCGCAAATCGCATCCGGATTCACTGGCCGGAAAGTTTTGCCGGGATTTTGATCGCGTAGGCGATGCAGAATTCCCACTTCCGTTCCCACGGCAAATTCCGTGGCGGGCGACTCCTGAACGTGGCGCAACATCCCCTCTGTTGAAAAAAACTGCGTGCGTTCCTTCGGTAATGTTCCGTCCAAAACTTTCACCATGCACGCGCTAACGCATCCGCATTCGGGATGAATCAGCAATTCGATATCCGGATAATCTTCCATCATTCGCACAACCTGCTCCGGGTCAATCATGTTGTGGACGTGGCAGTAGCCGGGATACGCAATGATGTTGGCGCGCCCCGTTTGCCGCGCTACGACAGACGCGAGAAATTTATCCGGCAGCATCAGAATTTGTTTATCGAGCGGGATGGAATTCACAACGCGGGTGGCGTTCGCCGAAGTGCAACAATAATCGGATTCCGCTTTTACCGCTGCGGAAGTATTGATGTAGGCGACGACGACCGCGTCAGGATAATTGGATTTCCATTCGCGCAGCTCGTCGGCGGTGATGCTTGCCGCAAGCGAACATCCAGCGCGCAAATCCGGCAGCAGAACTGTTTTCTCGGGGCAGAGAATCGCAGCGGTTTCCGCCATGAAATGCACGCCGCAAAAAACAATCACGTCGGCGTCTGTGCGTGCGGCAGCCTGCGAAAGTCCCAACGAATCGCCCACAAAATCCGCGACGTCCTGCACTTCGTCGCGCTGATAATTGTGCGCGAGTACCACGGCATTTTTCGTGGCCTTCAATTCGCGGATTTTATCTTGCTTGCGGCGAATTTCTTCCGGCGAATCGAGAATGTTCTCGATGATGGGAAGCGAGTAGCGCTCCTCAAATGGCAAACGCGCGATGGTTGTGGCCGAGCTTTTCATACAAATTTCGCTTCGTGTCCGATCTCTATTTTCTGCACTGCTCCAACTTCCAGCTTGCATCGCAAATCGAGCGCCTTGCAGGAATGCGTCAGCGCGCCAACGGAAATTGCGTCGACTCCCGCATCGGCGTACTCCGTCAAACCCGCTTCTGAAATTCCGCCGCTCACTTCAATCAGAATGTCGTCCCACAAATTTTCCGCGCGAAGGGCGGACACAATTTGGCCGGCCTCTTCCGCACTCCTATTATCCAACATAACGAGGCACGGATACGAATCGGAGTCAGCGTCCGAGCGCCTCAGGTCCTGGAACGTACGTCCGGCAGCCAACGCGCCCGCCAATCCAGTAACTTCCACTTCAATAAACGCCGAGCGGTGTCGCTCGCCCCATGCCCGATTCAGGGCAATCGGAATCGCGTCGGACTCATCCGGCGCAAACAATCTTAAATGATTCGTCTTAATCAGGATAGCGTCGCCCAGTCCAAGCCGGTGCGTGCCGCCTCCGCCCAAATGAGCCGCGCGTTTATCCAACAATCCCCACGGGGTTTTTCGCGTGGCAATAATATTCGCGTTCGGAGGCGCGTCGCCTCCGCGTCCGCGCACAATATTTTGCAGGCGTTGCGTGAAAGTGGCGATGCCGCTCATGCGCTGCAACAAATTTAGCCCGACGCGTTCGAGCGACAGCAACCGGTCGCTATCGCCCTCCAAACGCAGAATCGCTTGGCCGGGCTTGATGGATTGGCCGTCCGCGCCGGCACGTTCCACGGCAAGACCGAAATTCGTGAAATACCAAACCGCTTCGTCAATTCCGGCGAGCACGCCGGATTCGTTCGCAATAATTTGCGCGATAGCATTTTTTTTGCCGGCCGCAAGCGCGGCGCTCGTGATGTCCAGCGGATCGCGGTCGGCATGCAAAAGTTCTTCGGTGAACGCGCGAACCATTCTGAAATATTCCGGATTCGCGAGCGTGAGCGCGTCGCCGCGAAACAGTGCTGACTTGAGGCGGGTTTGGCGGCTGCTGTGATCCAGACGGTTCAAATGATCCTCGCGAATCAGCTAGTGTGCCGGACTCAAACAGTTGTGCATGGGACGTTCGCGGTGTCTAGACTATTAGAGTAACTTAGGGCGAAATGCGATGCAATGACGTCAGTCATTTACGCGGCAATTGTGCAAGAGCGCGACGGAGAGTCCCA
Organism: Candidatus Acidiferrales bacterium; assembly: GCA_036513735.1. Taxonomy (GTDB): domain Bacteria; phylum Acidobacteriota; class Terriglobia; order Acidiferrales; family UBA7541; genus DASTCZ01. The sequence goes on along the minus strand of DATBYL010000151.1, from coordinate 9,266 downwards.
CAATCGGACACGCGGGGTGCGCCAAAATAGCCGTAACGCTGCTAAATGTAGGCCCTCTAATGACTTAGGGCCGAGCCGGAGCGGCGTGGAACGGCCTGCGCTTTGCATCATTTATAATGATTGAGAACGACTGAGCGGAAAATAAACGGAGCATCGTGAGTATTGCTTCCACAATTTCGGTGCCGGTAAGAATTCTGATTGCTGACGATCAGCCGCACGTCGGTGAAGCGCTGCGGCTCGCTTTGCGCGATGAGGGATTTCACATCGAGCTAGCCGGTTCGCCTTCGGCCGTGCTAACTGCGGTTGCCGCAGAGAAATTTGATTTGGCGTTGCTCGACATGAATTACGCGCGCGATACGACTTCGGGCCGCGAAGGAATTGATCTGATCGAGCGGCTTCGGGTGATGGATTCGGACATGGCGATTGTGGTGGTGACGGCGTGGGGAAGCGTGGAAATTGCCGTCGAAGCATTGCAGCGCGGCGCCGGAGATTTCATTCAGAAGCCGTGGGACAACGCTGCGCTGCGCCGCGTGCTGCATACGCAACTGGCGCTCGGACGCGCGCGCCGAACAGCGCGAAGACAATCGCGTCAGGATGAGCGCGAATGGGCCGAGGCGAAAGAAATTCAGCAGGGAATGTTGCCGCGTATGTTGCCGGAGCTGGCGGGATTTGAATTGGCCGCGGCGTATCGTCCCGCGCGCGAATTGGCTGGAGATTATTACGCCGTGCTTCCGTTGGATGCCAAGCGCGCGCTCGTTTGCATTGGCGATGTTGCAGGCAAAGGAGTTCCGGCGGCATTGGTCATGTCAAATTTGCAGGCAGCGGTGAAAGCGTATGCGGATGTGACTTGCACACCTGTAGGATTGTGCGAGCGCGTGAACAGAATTCTTTGCGAAAATGTTGAACCGGGAAGATTTGTCACGTTTTTTTGCGGCGTGCTTGATACAGAAACTTTTTCATTCACATATGTAAACGCCGGGCACAATCCGCCGTTGCTGGCGCGTCCGAATGGAAGTGTTCTGCGCTTGGCCGATGGCGGCCCAGTGCTGGGCGAATTTCCGGACTGGTCCGCGGCGCAAGGGCAAATTAATTTATCGCCGGGCGATCGATTGGCGTTTTACACGGACGGAATCACTGAAGCGTCCGACGCCGATGGACAGGAATTTGGCGAAACGCGCTTGGCGGATTTGATGGCGCGCAATCGCGCTTCGGGCGCTGGAGAATTGCATGCGTCATTGATGGCTGAAGCAGCGCGATTTGCCGGCGGAACGTTTACGGACGATGCTACTTTGTTGGTGATTGCCGCGATTTAAGTTCAGACAACCATTGGTAACCAACCTCGCTTCTATCTTGTAGCAAATCTTTACTGATAAAATCCCGAAAAGGGGTTCCGCATATGAACCGTCCCGCGACATGCGTTCTTTCCCTCACCGTTTTTGCGCTTGCATTGATTTCGGCGAAGCCTTCGCGTGCTCAACTCCCGCCGTGTCTCGATAAAAAATCGCCATATCCGACGTTGGCCGAGGAAATCCGCGAGGCGAACGGAGAGCGGCCCGATTCCAAGCTTATCGTTGGCGATTTTAGATTTAAGGGACTGGTGCATGACGCGGACGTTGTGCAAGCAAGAATCTTGAAGGAAATACAGCAAAGCGACTTCCATGGAAGCAATTCAGAATGGCTCGACCATGTCGCGGAGGAGATCGTCCGAAGCGATTTTCAGGATCGAGGATACTTTGAAGTTCAAGTAGACGACCTCGAGATGGAACCGCTCGACCCAAACGATCCGCAACGTGGAATGCTGATCGTCGCTCCCATCAAGGAAGGCGATAAATTTTCCACGGGAGATATTTCGATTGTGAGCGCTGATCCGGAAGGCGCGCTCTTGATTCCCGAAGTCGAATTACGACCGTACTTCAAGCTTGAAAAGGGCGATCCGCTCAGCGTAGATAAAATCCGGAAGGGAATCAGTGGAATGACCCGGCTATACGGAAGTCGCGGGTTCATGGATGCGACGATGACTCCAACATTTTCCTTCAACCGCAAGGACCGCGTGGTCGATCTGACATTGCGCGTTGGTGAAGGCCGAAAATACTTTGTGGAAAGATTTGACGTGTTGGGACTGAACAGCGCAACGACATCTCTACTGCAATCGAAGATGCCACCCGGAACTATGTTCGACAACCGATTGCTGGAGGAGATATTTAAGTTGGGAAAGGCGTCCGCGGGTACGGACGTGTCGCGTTTGAATGTTTCCCGAATAAATCGCAACGTCGAAACTGGAACGGTAGATATTACATTTGATTTCACGGTGTGCGCGCCAATTAAGAATTGAATGTGATTATCGGGAATCATAGCGTCTCAAGGCGCTCTTAGCTGGCCTTTCCGATTTTTTTGTCGTACAAAATTTCGTGGGCGGCGTTGTAGCCGGGGGCGCCCATTACTCCGCCGCCGGGATGCGTGCCAGAGCCGCACATGTAGAGTCCGCGGACGGGAGTGCGATATTTTGCCCAGCCTGGAACGGGGCGGAGGAAGAAAAGTTGGCCGAGGCTCATTTCGCCGTGAAAAATATTTCCGCCGGTGAGTCCGTAAATTTCTTCAAGATCGAGCGGCGAGAGAACTTGTCTGTGACGAACTAAACTTTTGAATCCCGGCGCATATTCTTCGATTAAATCCAGCACGCGGTCGGCGTAGGCTTCTTTTACGTCGTGCCAATTTGCGTTGCGCAATTGGTAGGGCGTGTACTGCAAGAAAATTCCCATGATGTGTTTGCCGGCCGGCGCGATGGAATCGTCGTAGGTGGTGGGAATTGTCATTTCGATCAGCGGGCGCGATGAGGGCTGGCCATATTTCGATTCGTCCCAGGCACGTTCGACGTAATCCATGCTGGGGCAAATGTGCATGGTGGTTTTGTGATGCGGTTGCAGATTGCTGCCAGGAATCGCGGTGAAATTCGGCAGGCCATCGAGCGCTAAATTTATTTTCATCGAGCAGCCTTGCATGGCGATGCCGCGCACGGCGCTGGCAAATTCGGATGGCAAATGAGATTCGCCGACGAGAGATAAAAATGTGCGCTTGGGATCGGCGCAGGAGACAACAGTGCGCGCGCGAATTTCCACGCCGTTGGTTAGAACAGCGCCAACGGCGCGCGGGCCCGACGCAGTCTCTTCGATGAGGATGTGATCGACGGGAGAATTCGTGGAAATCTCAGCGCCCGCTGCACGAGCGGCACCGGCGATGGCTTCGGAGATTGCGCCCATGCCGCCGCGGACAAATCCCCACAGGCCGCGATGTCCATCGAGCGTGCCCATCACGTGATGCAGCAGAACGTAAGCGGTTCCGGGCGAACGCGGGCCGCCATTTGTGCCGATAACGCCGTCGGTGGCGAGCGTTACTTTTATTTCTTCGGATTCAAACCACGGTTCCAAAAATTCGGCGACGCTTTGCGTGAAGATTTTTGTTTGACCGACGCGCTCGTCTTCGGGCATGCGCATTAATTCCAGGCCGAGCTTGCCAAGACCGGCGAGATCCTTCCAATTTGTTTTCGTGAAATTCGGCGGCGTGCGCAGCAACATGCTTTCGGCGAATTTTGCGAGACGCTCGATGAACTCTTCGTACTCCGGATAAACTTCCGCGTCCTTGCGAGAAAATTTTGCGATCTCTTCGCAGGTGCGTTTCTGATCCTGCCACATGGTCAGATGGCGTCCATCGGGGAAGGGAGTGAAGAAGGCGGGATCTTTTGCGTAAACGCGATAGCCGAATTTCGGAAGATCGAGCTCGCGAATGATGCGTTCCTGCATCAACGAACAGAGATATGCGGCAGTGGAAATTTTGTATCCGGGAAAAATTTCTTCGGTGACGCACGCGCCGCCAAGAACTTCGCGGCGTTCCAGAACGCGCACGGACATTCCTGCTCGCGCAAGATATGCGGCGGTGACGAGTCCGTTGTGACCCGCGCCGATGATTAGAACGTCTAAATCGCGCTGAGGTGACATTAGATGAGTGCCTCGCGAGCGAGAGCGTATCGGATTTGAGTGGCTGGGGCAAGATTGCGGGTGGGACCGACACTCATATCGCTGCATCTTGGATTTGCGAGGACGGAAGAGCGCACCGACCCTTCGTAACTCAGGGCAAGCAGGAGCGTCGGTGCTACCGAACCGTGCTGGCTCGCGAATCTGGTCAGTACCATTTGGTTACCCTACCCCCCTCCCCCTGTTTTTGTCATGAATATCAAAATAAAGGGGTTAGGTCGCTTCATCTTGTTATGAATATCAAAACAAAGGACTTAGCCTGCGAGGAAGGGCAAGTCGTTTGTTTTTATACTGATACGCGCTCGTTCAAAATCATTGAAATGTTCGGAGGCCGGCAGGATGGGTGATTGCCGCTACTGAGATATTGATGGGAGCGGATCTTCCAAGTCTGCGGTTCAGGGTAGCGCGAGTGGCGATGGATGTCAAGAAAACTATAGTACTTAGTACTAAATATATGAATGTATTCGGAAGAGGGCGCAGCAAGCAGCGCCCCTACAGATTGCGGACCGCCTGCGGAAAGTTATTCGAATGGAATTCGAAGGGCAAAAGCTCTCAACGCAGAGTACGCAGAGGAAAATAAAGGCAGCACCCGAGAGGGCGACCTGAAGTTTGCGTCTAGGTGACGCGGAAAAAGGCGCGCAGACAGGAATGTCTGTGCAATGGGATGTCGTTTACGAAACCGGATTTGATTTGGTTGGGTGATTCGTGAACAGGGGGATGTAGATTATCTACATGGCTGGATGTAGGTGGACTACATCCCTGGAGATGAGATGAAAGAGCGGTATCAGAATCAGATTGAGTTGCTACAGGGGACGCTGGATATGTTGATTTTGCAGACGTTGCAGTGGGGGCCGAGGCATGGGTATGCGCTGAGCCAATCCATTCGGACGAATTCCGGGGAAATTTTGAAAGTGGATACTGGTTCGCTTTATCCGGCGCTGCATCGGATGGAGAAACAGAAATTGATTTCGGCGGAATGGAAAGTGTCTGAGAACAATCAGCGGACGCGCGTCTATCGTTTGACGGTGAAGGGGAAGAAGCAGCTGGTGGCTGAGCGGTCGAGGTGGTCCCAACTTTCGGATGCGATTGCGGGGGTGCTGAATCCTGTGAAGAGTGAGGGTGACGCATGAGTTTTCGATTCTGGCGGAGCAAGCGGAGTGAAGATCTGGATGATGAGATCGAGAGTCATCTGAAAATGGCGGCGCGCGAGCGCATGGAACGGGGAGAATCTTCGGCACAGGCTGAGATTTCCGCGCGGCGTGAGATGGGAAATATTGGATTGGTGAAAGAAGCTACGCGCGATGTTTGGGGTTGGCGATGGATTGCGGACGTTGCGCAGGATATGCGGTATGGGCTGCGGATGTTGCGGAAGAGTCCGGGTTTTACGGCGGTGGCTGTACTAACGCTGGCGCTGGGGATTGGGGCGAACGCGGCGATATTTTCGATATTGGATCCGCTTTTATTGCGGAAATTGCCGGTGCGGAATCCTGATGAACTTGTGTTGGTGCATAGTTCCGGCAGCATGGACCCGGGCGGGATGCAATCGTACAACGGTTCGGACGATACGGACTTTGTGGTTTATCGCGACAATAACCACGTTTTTTCCGGCGTGATGGCCGACGGCGAAATGCAGTACTACCAGGTAACGCGAGATAGCCAGACAAATTCAGTTCGCGGTGAAACCGTTTCTGGGAATTTCTTTACTGTTCTCGGTGTACACCCATTTGTCGGGCGACTATTTGTGCCGGACGACGACCGTGATTCTGCTGGTAGCGCTGCCGTGGTCCTTAGTTTCGATTACTGGAACCGCGAGTTTCACGCGGATGCGACGGTCATAGGCAAGATCATTCCGATTCGCAATGTTCCGTGCACGATCGTTGGCGTTACTCGGCCGGAGTTTTTTGGCGTAAATGTGGGAAGTTCGCCGGATCTTTATTTGCCGTTGGGAGACAAGCCACACACTCACTGGGTAACGGTTTTTGGACGACTCAAACCCGGCGTGACCCTTGCACAGGCAAAGCCCGATCTGGAGGCGGTGTTCCAGCAGGTGCTGGCGCAATCGTCTGTGCCTTATATCGAACGGCCCGGCTCAATGGCTCGCCTTGTATTAACGCCCGCTGCGCGCGGGCTTTCCGATTTGCGCGAGAACTTTTCTTTGCCGACACGAATTCTGATGGCCGTTGTGGGATTGATCCTCTTGATTGCCTGCTCGAATGTGGCGAATCTTCTGTTTGCACGAGGCGCGGCACGCCGAAAAGAGATTACCGTGCGGTTGGCGCTGGGTGCTGGACGTTGGCGACTCGTGCGCCAGCTGGTTACCGAGAGCGCGTTGCTTGCGTTGATGGGATCGGCGGTTGGCTTGTTAGTGGCTAGTTGGGCGAGCAACTTGCTGGTAGGTTCACTTTCGACGGAGCATTATCACGCTGTGCTGAACGCCGGACTTAGCGGCCGTGTCCTTTTATTCACCGCAGCGGTTCTCGCATTCACTGTGCTCTTGTGTGGTTTGGCCCCCGCGCTTTCCGCTACTCGGGTCGATCTGTCACAGGATTTGAAGACGCAGACGGTGGGGATGAACAGATCGGTGTCTCGACTGCGAGGCGGGACTCTTAACGTTGTCGGACAGGTTGCACTCTCCATGACGATTCTCGCGGGAGCTGGACTGTTGCTGCACAGCCTATTTAATCTCGAAACTTTCGACGTGGGATTCGACCGCAATGACGTTCTGGCGGTTACTTTCAATGGAAGCGGACAAGGGCGTACCCCCGAGCAGATCAACGCGTTCTACGATGAGCTTGTCGAGCGGACAAGAAATCTTCCGGGTGTGCGCTCCGCGAGCATTTCTTCATATTCTCAGACGACCGCTGAGATGGGACTTAACGTCGCTGTCGAAGGCCACGCGCCAATTCCACCTTTAGAATCTCACGTTTTCTTCAATACGATTTCGCCGCGGTACTTTGAAACGATGGGAATTCCTTTGCTGAAGGGCCGAGAATTCACTTCTCAAGACAATGGGAACACGTCCAGCGTCGCCGTCATCAACCGGACTATGGCACGGCACTACTTTGGTGAGCAGAGTCCCTTGGGCAGGCGGATCAATTTCGATACGGGCCGGAAATGGCCGACGATGGAAATCGTTGGCGTGGTCGCGGATTCAAAGTACAACGATCTGCGCGAATCAGCTACCGACTTTATTTACGTCAATCGCACACAAATGCGAGCGTTTCATCCTGACACTAACATCAGGGGTGTGCTCGATGTTCGCATCAACGGAAACGCGCAGATGCTTGCGAGTCCAATAAGAGATGCACTTCGCTCGCTGGACAGTTCTCTCAAAATTATGAGCGTTAGGACGTTACGCGAAATAATTGATGAATCGTTGCACGATGACAGACTGATCGCAGCGCTTTGCGGAATATTTAGTTTGCTGGCGCTCGTGCTGACTTGTGTGGGGCTTTACGGCACACTTTCGTTTAGCGTGGTGCGGAGGACGAATGAGATTGGAGTGCGGATGGCGTTGGGAGCGCGTCCGGGGAATATTTTTGGTTTGGTGATTGGACAGGGAATGCGGTTGGTGATTCTTGGGCTGGTGATTGGCGCAGCGGGGGCGCTGGCGTCGGCGTCGTTGCTGGCGAAATTATTGTTTGGAGTGAAGGGCGCGGATCCGGTGACGTTTGTGGGCGTGTCGGTGGTGCTGATGGTGGCGGCGATTGTGGCGTGTTATTTGCCGGCGCGGAGGGCGATGCGGGTGGATCCGATGGTGGCGCTGAGGTATGAGTGAGGGCGGATAAAGGAAAAGACGCGGACAACCTAAAGGTTTGTCCCTACGACAGATACGCTGCAAAGAACGCGTTTCAGAATGGCGGCGAAGGACGTAAAGAAAAGACGCCGAGAGATTCCTCTCCCGCAAGGGCGGGATCGGAATGACGTGCAAAGGGTACGGAAAACGCCAATCAGGAGATTGGCGTTCCCGGGGTCGGAACCCGGGTTCGGCGAACCCGGGCTACACTATTGGTTTTATTGTTTTGTTGAAGCGTCGATTAGCGCGACGATGTTATTTTTTAGTTTGGCTAAATCTTCGTCGTGCAAGTACATCATGTGCCCAGCGTCGTAAGTTTTTGTTTTGATGTTGCCTTGAAGTTTTTCGGGCAGGCCGAGATGATCCACTGTGTATTCTGAGCCGAAGAACGGAGTCGCTAGATCGTAGAAGCCACCTTCGATTTCTACGTGAAGATTTGGATTGGTGAGCATGGCTTGCAGCAGATCGCCTTCGGTGTTGGGCGCACCGGGAAAACCGAATCCACCGTTGCCCTGATGCTTCCAATCCCATGAACCATTGGCTGTGTAGTTCAGCGGGTCGTAAGTTTTATCCTGGCCGAATTTCAATTCGTTGCGGACGTAACTGTTGAAGACGGAGACGAACGCGGGGCTTACGGCGTCGGATTGCGGATCGGTGAATCCAAATTCGGCATTGTTGTCCGCTGCGAGGCCGGAGAAGCGCGCGTCCAGACGGCCAGTGACGAGTCCGCGGCTGCGCTGCAATTCGGCGGTGAATTGCGGAAGCACGACGCGAAGATCCGCCTTCAGCAAATAATCCTCGCTGAGTCCTATGAAATGCGAAAGTTTTTTCGCGATGTCTGCGCGTTCTGCTGTGGTCAGCTTCGAGCCTTTCATGAGCGCGTCGGCATATTCTCCGGCGGCAAATTTGCGGGCTTCGTTCAGAAATGTTTGCAGGTCGGCGGGACGATCCTTCACTACCTTGTGATACCAAGCAGTGGCTGCGTAGCTGGGCAAATACAAAACGTAGGAAAGATCCTGTCCATTCAGAAAAGAAATTGTGCTGAGGTCGAGAACGCTGGACATGAGAATGACGCCGTTGATGGCCATGTTATCTCGCCCTTGCAGAAAATTTACGAGCGCAGCGGAGCGAAACGTTCCGTAACTTTCGCCGATTAGATATTTCGGAGAATTCCAGCGGTCATTGCGGCTGACATACGTGGTGATGAATTGCGCGACGGAAGCTGTGTCGGTATCGACGCCCCAGAAATCGCGATTATTTGATTTGCCAACGGCGTGGCTGAATCCGGTGCCGATGGGGTCGATGAAAACCATATCGGTGCGATCGAGAAGAGTGTTGGCGTTGTCTGCGATTTGATAGGGAGCCGGCGGAGTGTAGTCACCGTCTTTGGTGACGACGCGGCGCGGACCGAATGCGCCCATGTGAAGCCAGACGGAGGAGGA
>DATBYL010000150.1:0-6608 GCA_036513735.1 Candidatus Acidiferrales bacterium | reverse complement strand
AGACGCTGCAACCGCTGGCCATGTCCAACCCCGCGCCAAAGGATCTCGAGTTGCCCATCAACGTAACTTCCGAGCGCGTCTCATTTCAGTGGGGCACAAACTCGGCGGGCTCGTGGTTCCGCATGCGCAGATTAGTTCCGTCATTGACCCAGGATCCGTGGGCGCCGGTGCGAGGAGTGAATTAAAATTAATTTGTTCGTCCGATGAGCGATTTAGAAAACCGGGAGGCCTGCCTCCCGGTTTTCTAAATCGAGTCTGTTGAGCTTCCAATTATGCTAAATCTTCCCCAACTAACTCACGTCGAATCATCCGACCCGCGCCTGGCCGATTCTTTGCGTCGAATTGTGGACGCGGTGAACACGCTTGGCGTCGGAACCGGAGTGGATCCCGCGGGATCGACGCAAGCGCCCACGCCGATCGCGTCACTGAACGTGATTGCCGCAAACGGAATTTTCGATATCGCGCTAACGGACAATTCGCCGATCACGCGAGGCATTTCTTATTTCGTGGAATCGGATATCACGCCGGGATTTAATCAGCCGCACGTTTATTCGCTGGGACCTTCCAGAAATTTGCGCATCTCGCTCGGAAATCTGACGCTCTACTGGCGCGCGTACAGCCAGTATCTCGGCTCGGATCCATCCGCACCTGTCGCCTTCGGCGCGCCGCCAACCGCGGTTGTCGGAGGCGGCTCGGCAGGTCCGGCGTTGCAACCGTCATCGGGAAGCGGAACAGCAGCGGGGACGGGACAGCAAGGCGGCAGCGGATTTGGGAAAAGTTTATTTCGCAATCCGTGAGCGTAGGATGTAAGTGGTTGACCGTTAAGGACTTGACGAGGTAAGATTTGTTGACCGTACCTCGCGAATACCAGTTATAATATTGTGTGTGGTTGTGTGAGTTGAGGCAAACTTGGCGAACAAACCAGCCCGTCTAAGCGGATTCATCGGTAGTGGTGCGCTCAAGTATCGTGTTAACAGTACGGATCGTGCGACCGGGGTCGTAAACGCCGAAATATCGGTAGATTTTAGCAAGGCGGTCGAGCCTCCACACTTCTATGTAGCGGATTATTTTCACGTGGCAGACCGAGACCCTCAGATCGTCTTTACGTTTGGAAAAGTAGATTCTCCGGCCGACGATTCTCTTCGCAGCAGGCTGGAGATATATATGCCGGCGACCCAATTCAATAATTTTTGGAAAACGCTGGTGCCCGTTCGTAGCGCTCTAGAACGATTTCAAGAAAAGTATAACTACGCTCGATGCGAGCAAGGCGAGTTGCGGCTAAGCGGAGGAAAGAGCCAAACTTTGCTCTCTCACATCGCATTGACGGTCGCCAACCCGACCGAAGCGAGCATGGATTTTTATTATCTTTCTCAGAAAAGTCTCGCGATCAACGCTCCGCGAGGGGAGCCTATAAACCTGGAGCCGCAAGTCAGAGTAATTATGTCGCCTGGAATTTTATTGGGTGTTTGCAGAGCGTGTGAGCCGATCGCTTTGAAGTTTGTCGACAAATATGCACCTGAGGTGGCAAATGAGCCGCAGTGATGTTGTGATTCCAAGAATGTGGAACTTTACCGACCCGGCGTCCCTTGATGAGACCGTATGGGAGGAGTTTCCTTCGCCTACACGTGCTCGTGCTAGGCGAAATTCTCCGCAGTCTCCGTCGCGGTTTAAATTGGCGGTCGTCGCGACTGCGTTGTCGCTGTCGTTTGGGGCTGCATGCGTCGCGGCCGATTCTAGTCCTGTGTACCGTCTAACGCCTTCTGTGATAGCCGAAAGGGCCGAGACATTACCACAATCTCCGCTTGATGCACTTTTCTTTCGACGGTTTGATTCCGAGTGGACTGCGGAGCACGAGCTTCGGCTCGCGTCGCAGCTTGATGCTCGACGCTTGGAGGGTCGTCAACTGCCTACCGAAGTTGAGACCGCAGAGGTCGTCTACTTTAACCAAAATGACGACACCGAACTTGTCGCCCCGAAGATGAGTCGGGAAGATGTAGCGAGCGTGCTTCGTCACCGAAGGAGACGCCGCTGAGTGGAAGGGAATGTCGCAACAATGCCCACCCTGGCAAGGCCCCGAACTGCCGCATTTGCGGGGATATGTGTTGTCCGCCATGTCGGACTTTCACGCATTTGCCTCGCGAAAATGCAAAGACTATATAATCACTCATGGAGACATCAAGACTTGGCACGGCCGCCTATTTGAGCGGGTCGTTCCTCTCGCCTACTACGCCGGCAGCTATCGAGCGGACGACCAAGGAAAGCGATGTCTGCAGGTCGACGTTGGGGTAGGCGGCCGATCCGGAACACCATACCCAAGTGTCTTGAGTCAAATGCGGGAATTTTCCGCGCGGCTGTTTGAACTTACAAAACAAACGGACGAATATGTTGGCGCGGCACCTAATGGGGCGTCGAGGGCTATCGCGGCCGTTCATCTCGCTGCTTTTGCCGCTGGCCGCTTGGTCCAAATTCACCCATTTCTGAACGGAAATGGAAGAATGTCCCGACTTACAGCCAACTACTTCCTTATGAGATATGACTATCCCGTGCTTTATCAGCAAGCGATTGATCGTCCCGTTCATCCAACATATGCCGACGCAAGCGCTCTTTGTATGACGGGAGATTTCAACGGCATGTACAAGTGGCTCCTAGGCGTGCTGACGGGACAGGTGTCAGCGACTCCATAGGTTCGATCCGTTTTTTAGCTTAGATCGCCAATCTCGTCCCATTCCATGCACATTCGTGAATACACCGCAGCCGATCTGGAATCGCTGCGTCGACTGCATTCCGCGCAGGGAATGCCGTACCAGTTTGCGGATCTGACGAATCCTCTGTTCCTTACGAAATTAGTGATCGAGCGCGATTCTCCGGACGCAGACAGCAGGGAAGCGCGCGATACTCCTATCGCCGATCGAGAAATCGTCGGCGCAATTTTATTGCGCCTCACATCGGAAGCATATTTTCTGCTGGATCCGCGCGCCGGCACGCCGCGCGATCGTTGGCAAGCTTTGCTGATGTTGCACGAAGCAGCGCGTACGGACGCCGCTCGCCGCGGACTGGACGACGCGCACGCCTGGCTGCCTCCGCAAGTTGCAAATGCATTTGGAAGGCGCCTCTCGCGGCTCGGATGGTTTCGCGAACCGTGGCCTTCGTTTTCGCGCAGCACCAGCGCGGTTACGCCGCAAAAATAATTCTCGATTCATCCGCATTAATTTCAGAACACAGGAGGCACACATGTCACGCGCATCAACGCAAACCGCACAGGACACCGACCAGGAACGCGCCAGCATTGACGCTACAAACGCGCAACTTCTGTCGCAGCAAAACAGTGTTGGCAATTCCGCCACTAGCGGCTACCAAAACATGCTTGCAGATCCCGGCTACACGCAGGCGCAGCAAGCCGCCATCACTGGAGCGACGCAAGGTTCGCTCGGCAGCGCGTTTGACGCGCTTTCGCAAAGCGCCGCGGATCGAGTGGCGCGCACAAATAATTCCGCCGGATATTCCGACTCGCTCGATCAGCTCGCGCGCACCGAAGGTCAGCAACAAGCCAGCGCCGCGCAGAGCAATCAGGTCGCCTTTGCCAATAACGCGCAACAGCAACAGTCGCAAGCGCTCTCCGGACTCAGCGGCCTTTACGGAATTGACTCGAATATACTTTCGCGCACGCTGGGAATTCCGTCGGAGCTGCTCGCCACGCGCGCAAAAGTTACGCCGGCCAGCACCAGCAGTTTGAAATTGGGATTTGGTCCGGTGGGATTGAATTTGGGATTTTAGAAATGGGCTGGAAGGCTATCTTCATACTGAAGGGAGCACGTAGACGTAGTGCCTCATGCGTTAACGATACCGTTTTCCGAAAATCATCGGGTTGAGCTTCGGTGGATCGACGCCGAGCTTACGTATGCGAATTCCCTCGCCTACAACAACGAGTCCGAACGGCAGAGCTAGCCAAGTAAACAGCGATTGTAGGTGCGATTCCTCTTTTGGCGTGCCGTACACGCCTGGATATGTCCAACTTAACCCCTGAGTCCATCCGTATTCTGGCTTCGGTTGAGGCGGCCGAGTCGCTTTGTAATAGACCGTAAGCGTGGTGAGCGCAATAAACATGATGATGAATGCAATTCCACCGCCGTATTGCAAAATCTTAGCCGCAATGCGCCATTGGTTTTTCGTCATTGTCACAGCAGCATATTACGCCTAAATCTCGCACACGGAGAATCTTTCGCGAACCAACATTCGCATTACAAAGCAATCTTCTAGTTCTTCGGACGGCGGCACTGGAAGGCCGACACTCGTCGCGTGAGCGCAGTCTCACGGCGGGCTCGACGCTACAAAGCAAAGGTCAGGCGCCTTGCGAGAAATAATTTCGAGAGCCACTCGCCTGACGCCGCGCGCAGTCACGGCTCAGCCCCGAAAAACTATGACAACTCTTTGGATCGCAGTATTTGTTCCGGCGCTCGTGCAGTTCACACTTTTCCTGCGATGGTTGCATCGCCGCGTGCGTGACGACGAAATTCAACGCGCGTTTGTTCGCGATCTGGCCTGCAGTCATTTGCCGCATCTCTATAATGCGTTGCGCCACATCGCCGACGAAATGGGAGTTCATCTTTCCGATCCGCCGCCGCTAAGATTTATTGACTCGACGCGGCCTGGCGACGATTTGGATCCGAAGCGCGATCGCGGTTGGTAGAAAAAGAGAAACGGAAATTCGCAGACAGGTTTTCTAAATCGGAACGACATCACGTCATGTCCATCGCTTCCACAAATTCGCCAACTCGCGCCGACCTAATCGCTCTAGCCCACGCCACCGCCGAAGCGCATCAGCTCGACGCCGCACTCGTTTGCGCAATTTGCGAGCAGGAATCCGCGTGGAATCCGTGGGCGATTCGCTACGAGCCTGCATTTTACTTGCGCTATGTGGCGCCTCAGCTGGCCACCGGACAAATCTCAACCACCGAAGCGCAAGCCCGCGCATTTTCCTGGGGACTGATGCAAGTGATGGGACAAGTCGCCCGCGAACATAATTTCGGAATCGCGTTTCCAAAAAATATCGCGCCGCTAGCACAACTCTGCGATCCAGCGTGCGGACTCGAAATCGGCTGCACAGTCTTCGCCGCAAAATTATCAGCCGCGCACGGAGACGCCGCTCGCGCTCTGCAATTGTGGAATGGCGGAGGCAATCCAAATTACGCCGCGGAAGTTTTGGATCGAGTGGGGAAGTATCAGTAACCAACGAAGGCTGCTGAAAGCGCGCATGTCGTCAATATTCGCTGACTCGCGGTACAATCCCTCTTATGAGCATCCGGGTATGCGTTGCCGGCGCGACCGGCTGGGCGGGCAGCGCCCTCGTCAAGAAAATCCTCGTGTCACAGGAATTTATTTTGACGGGCGCAATCGCGCGTCAAGGCGCGGGCGAAGACATTGGCGTTCGACTCGGTGGAAAGCCGTCAGGCGTGCAGATTTCTGCGACCTTCGACGAAGCTCTTCGCGTGCCCGCTGACGTTCTTGTTGATTACACCAAGCCCGACTCGGTGAAGGCCCGCACGCTCGCTGCGATGAGCAAAGGCCTGCGCGTGGTAATTGGTACTTCAGGATTGACCGCCGCGGACTACGACGAAATCGCCACTGAAGCAACGAAGCGAGATCTCGGCGTAATTGCGGCGGGAAATTTCTCGATCACCGCCGCGCTGGCGAAACACTTTGCACTCTTCGCCGCTCAACACATTCCGTCGTGGGAAATTATCGACTACGCGCATGCCGAAAAACCCGACGCGCCCAGCGGCACAGCTCGCGAACTTGCAGAGGAGTTGGGAAACGTCGCGAAGAATCGCATCGCTTTTCCAATTGATCAAACCCACGGCACGAAAGAAACGCGTGGAGGAATGATCGCCGGCACGCCCGTTCATTCTATCCGCCTGCCAAGCTACGTAATTTCGTTTGAGACAATCTTCGGCATGCCCGACGAGCGCCTCACGATTCGTCACGACTCCGGGACCAGCGCGGAGCCATACGTCGGCGGCACATTGCTGGCGATCCGCGAAGTGATGAAAATAAAAGGGCTGGTGCGCGGACTCGATCGGCTATTATTCTCAAATTCATCCAAGCCACAGTAGATTCTCAAACTCATCCATAAATTCGCACTCGCACGTCTAGTGTGCGCAGAGAAATCCTCGCGTTCGGAGAACGCGAGCTACACAATTGCCGTCGAATCATCGCCGCACCCGCACAGAAGGGAATCACATGCTCAAATTTTTCACCGATCTCGCCGCTGCGGTCGATGCCCTGCGCCGCCACGCAATTCTATTTCTGCTGGGCGTAACAATTGTTGCGCTGGCGTTGCTCGGACGTTCCTGGCTTGACGCGCACGATGCCTCGATGCGTCTGCAAGCCACGCTTGCCGCGCAGCAAAAAACAATCACCGACGCCGACCAGCGACAGACCGCGCGCGACGCACAACTTACACAAACGCTCGCGCAAATCGCCGCGGCGGAGAAAAAAGTGCAAACGCCCGCTCAGGCCGCCACCGCGTTGACGCAGGCGATTCCGCAACTCATCGCCGGAGAACCCGGTGGACAAACTCTGCCTTCGCCGATCACGATCGAATTGCCGAC
>DATBYL010000149.1:0-5061 GCA_036513735.1 Candidatus Acidiferrales bacterium | reverse complement strand
CAGCGTAAGCGAAGATAGCGACGAGCAGGCCTGGCGCGCGTTCCTGCAAAAGAATCATCCGGACTGGATCGAGGCACGGGACGCCTCGGGCAAATTGCGGCGCCTGCTTTCACCCGATTCCACCGGCATTCCCACGTATCTGGTGATTGACGCCGACGGCATCGTGCGCCGCCACTATAAAGGATGGAGCAACCAGCAAGACGGACAAATCGAGGACGACATAAAGAAATTGGCGAAAACGGTCGCCGTCGCTCCCAAAACACAATAGCGCACAGCATAGATTCACTTATCGAACATTTCCCCCGCGTCTTTTGGGGCCGCTCCGTTCTCTGTGGTATAAAAGTACGTCCGCATAAAACTCTCGCGGCTCAACCGAGGCCACTTTGGATTTTTCGTTCACCGATGAACAGCAGCAACTTCGCCGCACCGTTCGTGAATTCGCTGAAGCTGAAATCGCTCCTCACATCATGGAATGGGATGAGACTTCGCATTTTCCCAGCGAAATCATTCCGCAACTTGCCAAGCTCGGGTTGCTGGGCATAATTTTCCCGGAAGAATACGGCGGCGCTGGCCTCGGCTACGTAGAATACGTAATCGCCATTGAGGAATTATCGCGAGTGGACGGCTCCGTCGGAATTATCGTGGCGGCGCACAATTCACTTTGCACAAATCACATTTATAAATTCGGAACTCCGCAACAGAAAAAGAAATATGTCACTCCGCTCGCTCAGGGAACAAAGCTTGGGTGCTGGTCGTTAACCGAGCCTGAAGCCGGTTCCGACGCCGGAGGCACGCGCAGCACCGCCGTACCCGCCGATGGCGGCTGGCTCCTGAACGGCGCGAAAACTTTCACCACCAACGGACATTACGCCGACGTGTGCGTGGCGATGGCCGCTACCGATCGCGAAGCCGGCTCGCACGGAATTTCCGCTTTTATTTTGGAAAAAGGAATGCCCGGATTCAAGCCCGGTAAAAAGGAAAATAAGCTTGGTCTTCGCGCCAGCGACACTTCCGAAGTAATTTTCACCGATTGCCGCGTGCCGTCCGCGCAAATGCTCGGCGAACCCGGAAAAGGATTCGTCAATAGCTTGCAAATTTTGGATGGCGGCCGAATTTCCATCGCTGCATTGGGACTCGGAATGGCGCAAGGCGCGTTTGAAGCCGCCACAAAATACGCGAAGCAACGCAAACAATTCGGCAAAACCATCAGCGAATTTCAAGCCATTCAATTTAAGCTGGCCGATATGGCTACTGAAATCGAAGCTGCCCGCCTGCTCACTTATCGCGCCGCGTGGCTCGCCGATAAAGGCGACGCTCGTTTAACGAAAGAATCCAGCATGGCCAAACTTTATACCAGCGAGGTTGCCGTGCGCGTTGCCAATGAAGCCGTGCAGGTTTTCGGCGGCTATGGATTCATCAAAGATTATCCGGCGGAAAAATTTTATCGTGACGTGAAGCTCTGTACGATTGGCGAAGGCACCAGCGAAATTCAGCGGCTGGTAATCGCGCGCCAACTTCTCGGAAAGAAATAGCTGCCCGGCGATGCCGACTCCCGTCGAAAGTTGGGCGCAACAAATCCGGTCTGGCGAAGTTCGCGCCGTTTCCCGCGCCATCACTGCGATTGAAAATCACGATCCCGTTGCTGATGAATTACTGAAAACACTTTTTTATTCCACGGGGCACGCGTCAATCATAGGCATCACCGGCGCGCCCGGAACTGGAAAAAGCACGCTCGTCGATCGACTAGCAGGCGCATATCGCCGCGCCGGGAAAACGGTTGGAATTATCGCGGTCGATCCCACAAGCCCATTTACCGGCGGCGCAATTCTTGGCGATCGCATCCGCATGCAAGGCCACGCAAGTGACGCCGGAATTTTCATTCGCTCCATGGCCACGCGCGGATTTCTCGGCGGCCTCGCGCGCGCCACAGCTGACGTCTCGTTGCTGCTCGATGCCGCCGGGAAAGAAATCATCATTATCGAAACAGTTGGCGTCGGTCAGGACGAAGTAGATATCGTCCGCCTCGCGGATTGCACTTTGGTTTTGCTGGTTCCCGGCCTGGGCGATGACGTGCAAAATATGAAGGCCGGCTTAATGGAAATTGGCCACGTCTTCGTGATCAATAAATCAGATCGCGAAGGCGCGGATCGTCTCGAACAACAAGTTCACGCGATGCTCGAGCTCGCGCATGATAGTGACGGCTGGCGCCCCGCAATTGCTCGTACCATCGCCACGGACACAAAGGGAATTGAAAACCTAATCGCGGAGATCGACAAATTTCTGGCGCGGACAAAATCTTCGCCTGAGTTTTTTTCGCGCGAAGCTGACCATTGGAGCCGCCGCCTCGTCGAAATGCTGGAATCGCGTCTCCTGGATAAGTTGCTCGGCACAAAAGAACGCAGAGAGCATCTCCAGTCGCTGGCCGCCGAGGTTGCGCAGCGCAAGAAGGATCCGTACGCTGCCGTTGCCGAAATTCTGAATGGGGCAAACGGAAATTAAAATGGAAATTACAATATGCTTCTAGGCGATATCGAAGTTCATTTGCTCGGTGATGGCACGTTCCGCTTGGATGGCGGCGCGATGTTCGGCGTGATTCCGCGCCCGCTTTGGGAAAAGAAATCTCCGCCTGACGACCGCAATCGAATTTTACTGGGCATGAGTGTGCTTCTAATCCGCGCGGGCGGGAAATTGATTTTGGTCGAAACTGGCGGCGGTGACAAATGGAACGCAAAGCAAAATGCGATTTATCTATTTGAAGAGTCAGGCCGCCTCCCGCAACGTCTCGCCGCGCTCGGCGTCGAGCCCGAAGAAATCGATATTGTCATCAACACACATCTGCACTTCGACCATTGCGGATGGAACACGCGACTCGTGAATGGCGTTGCCGCGCCAACTTTCCCGAACGCGCGATACATTGTGCAACGCAAAGAATTCGATCACGCCTGCGCACCGACCGAACGCGATCGCGCCAGCTATTTTCCTGATAATTTCATGCCCATGCAAAAATCCGGCCAGTGGGATTTTCTCGACGGCGATTCGCAAATCATGCCGGGAATCGAAGTGATCGTCGTGCCCGGGCATATTAAAGACATGCAGTGTGTGAAAATCTTGGGCGGCGGCCAAACTATTTTCTTCGTGGCCGATTTAGTCCCCACCGCCGCGCATCTTTCCTATCCGTGGATTATGGGCTACGACTTATATCCGATGACGACTCTCGAAAGTAAACACAAGTGGCTTCCGATTGTGGCTAAAGAGAATTGGACGATCGTTTTCGGGCACGATCCACACATGCCCTCGGCAAAGCTACGCGAAAAGGAAGTCGGCTTCGACGCCGAACCTTTGCCCATCGACTAGCGATTTTCAAAGCTACGCCGTGAAAAGTTGAACAGGAGATTTTAATGGCCAAGAAAGCAAAAGCGGCGCGCGACGCAGGAAAGGCGTCTGCCGAAATCGGAATCATCGGCGGCAGCGGACTCTACGAAATGCCCGGCCTCGAATCCGCGTGCGAAGTGCGCATCAAGACTCCATTCGGAGATCCTTCCGATGCGCTCGTCGTCGGCAAGCTGGAAGGGAAGCGCGTAGCGTTTCTTTCCCGCCATGCACGCGGACACCGTTTCCTGCCTTCAGAAATAAATTACCGCGCGAATATTTGCGCCATGAAAATGCTTGGCGTGCTTCGAATTATTTCCATCAGCGCGGTCGGCTCGCTGAAAGAAAATGTTCAGCCAATGGAATTTCTAATTCCCGATCAATTTTACGATCGCACAAAATTGCGCGTCTCCACTTTTTTCGGCGAAGGACTCGTCGCACACGTCAGCTTCGATCATCCGGTCTGCCCGCAACTTTCTGTGGTGCTTGGAGACGCCTGTTTCAAAGCCGGTGTGAAAACTCATCGCGGTGGCACCTACATCTGCATGGAAGGCCCGCAATTTTCCACGCTCGCGGAAGCTCAAGTGCATCGCCAACTTCATTTTGACGTGATTGGCATGACCAACGTGACCGAGGCCAAACTCGCGCGTGAAGCCGAAGTTTGTTACGCAACCGTCGCCATGATCACCGATTACGATTGCTGGCATCCGGATCACGTTTCGGTGACGCTCGAACAAATCATGAATAATCTAAGCCGCAATGCGGTGAACGCGCAAAATACAATTCGCGCCGCGGTGAAGGCGATCCCCGCCGATCGAACTTGCAAATGCGGCAGCGCGCTGGCACACGCGCTAGTAACGAATCTGAAATTGGTTCCCGCAGCCACGAAGCGCAAATTAGCTCCAATCGCCGGAAAGTATTTCAAATAATTGAATTCCATTTGCACCGAGGAGATTGCATGGCACTTCTAGTCGTCGGTTCGGTCGCGTTTGACGCAATTGAAACTCCGTTTGGCCGTGTTGAACGTACGGTTGGCGGTGCCGCCACATATTTTTCTCTGGCGGCAAGTTTTTTCACGCGCGTGAATTTGGTCGGCGTAGTTGGCGACGATTTCACCGCGAAGCACGAAGAAGTATTTCGCGGCCGCAGCGTCGACCTCGCCGGTTTGGAACGCGCGGAAGGCAAAACGTTTTTCTGGTCGGGAAAATATCACGACAATCTAAATGACCGCACGACCCTTGCCACAGATCTAAACGTGTTCGCGGAGTTCCGTCCCAAGCTCCCGGAATCATTTCGGAAGAGCCAGTATATTTTTCTCGCGAATATCGATCCCACGCTTCAGCGCTCCGTGCTGGATCAAGTGGCCGGAAAGCCAAAGCTCGTCGCGCTGGATACGATGAACTATTGGATTTCAGGAACGCCCGATGAACTAAAGAAAACTCTGAAGCAAACTCAAGTGTTGATGATTAACGATTCGGAAACGCGCCAGCTTTCCGACGAACACAATCTTCTGCGTGCCGCAAAAGCGATTTTTAAAATGGGCCCGAAGACGCTCGTCATCAAGCGCGGCGAGCACGGCGCCATGATGATTCACGGCGATTCTATTTTTTGCGTCCCGGCATATCCGCTGGACGAAATTCACGATCCCACCGGCGCGGGCGATAGTTTCGCCGGCGGATTCATGGGCTATCT
>DATBYL010000148.1:0-2068 GCA_036513735.1 Candidatus Acidiferrales bacterium | reverse complement strand
TTTATTTTGGTAGCACGATACTTGCGGCGGGATTTGTGGTGGGTGCGAATTCGTGGATTGTTGCGGCGATTGTGGCCGGATATATTTTGATGTTTTATCCGGCGGTGGTGCGTAGAGAGGATCGCGATTTACGTGAGCGATTTGGAGCGGAATTTGTGGCGTACGCGGCGCGAGTTTCGGGATTTTTTCCGTGGCCGACGCGACAGTCGCCGGGCGCGGCGAAATTTTCGTGGGCGCAGTACGGTCGCAATCACGAATACCGCGCGGCGGTCGGGACGTTGGTGGCGATGGGAGTGTTGGCGCTGCGGATGTGGTTGTTGATTCGATTTGGCCGCTGAGATGCCATCGGTTTGACCAATATACCTATATATGTATAATAGTATAGGCGCCGGTGGGTTGAAGCCGGTCCGATGGGTCGGATCGTCGCTGACGGAGTTGCGATCCTTTCCAGCTGAAGTGCAGAGAGACGTGGGGTACGCTATTTATGCGGCGCAGAAGGGCGAGCGCGATCCCGCCGCCAAGCCCATGAAGGGATTTGGTGGCGCGAATGTTCTGGAAATTGTCGCGCCGTTTGACGGCGACACGTTTCGAGCGATTTATACCGTTCGTCTGAAAGATTTTATCTACGTGCTTCACGCTTTTCAGAAGAAATCTAAGAGCGGCAAAGCGACACCGAAGAAAGAAATCGAGATGATTCAGCGGCGGCTGGCGATTGCCGAGCGCGATTACGAAGAGAGGCGCGAGACAGATGACCGCGAAAAGAAACACAAGTAAAAACCGCGTCACGCGAAGCAGCGGGAACGTATTTGCGGACCTCGGTGTGCCGAATGCGGATCAAGAACTTTTGAAGGCGCGTCTGACTTTGCAGATATACAACATCATCAAAGATCGAGGCTTTACTCAAATCGAAGCCGGAAAAATTCTTGGAATTCCGCAGCCACATGTTTCGGCATTAGTGCGCAACCGTTCTGGAAATTTTTCAGTTGGCCGGTTGATTGATTTCCTTACCGCTCTTGGGCAAGACGTTGAAATAACTGTGACGCCCACGCGCAGAGATCGCGGGCAGATGTCGGTTGTAGTCGCTGAAATGTGACGGGCATTACGAGCCGTGCAAACGACGCCGCTTTTTCGGAATGAACGCTTTCGAGCGTATGCTGGATAGGGGACGAATATGACTCAAGCAAATAAACCCGGGGATGGAGAACCATTCGTGGCGATTTTCCAGACGGAAACGCCTGAGGAGGCTACCGTGCTTCGTGGACTATTGCAGAGCGGCGGAATTGATTCGCCGTCGCCCACATTTTCGGATCCATTTCCTCTTCCTACTCATTCGGAAATTACACACGGGACAGAAATTTTGGTGCGGATTTCTCAGGTGGAAGCCGCGAGGGAAATACTTGCGAGCTACGGCGAGAAAGATCCATCCGATTAGCGAAGTAGCGAGCTGTATAGCCGATCGATTAATCGCGGTTTCGCTTGCGCGAATGTGGCTACCTGTTCTGAATTCCCATCCGTCGTTAATGTGATTGCGCCATCGTGGTCTGTGCGGAATATTTGCGCGCCGGACGCGCGAAGCCTTTGGAGCGCCGCTGGTGTTGGATGATTGAACGGATTATTTTCGCCTACGGAAATTGCCGCATAGACCGGGCGCACATCTTCAAGGAATGGCTGCGTGGAAGACGTGGAACTTCCGTGATGTGGCACTTTGAGAAATGCGGACTGAATCGGAAGTTGTTCGTCGACGAGCGCGCGCTCGACGGGCTTTTCGATATCGCCGGCGAGGAAAAGTGATTGAGATCCGTATTCGACGCGCAGGACGAGTGAATCGTCATTGGTGGCGCTGCGCACTTCGGAATCGGTGTTCGGCCAGAGCACTGTGCCGTGGACCGCTCCCCAGGTGAATGTGTTGCCCGCTTCCAGGTGAACAATTTTTGTGCCGCGTTCCCGCGCTACTTGCAGAAGGCGTTGATAGTTTGAAGAGGCGACATCGTGGCCGACCCACAATTCCGCGACGCGGAAGTTTTGCAGAACCGCAAATAATCCTTCCAGATGATCTTCGTGTGCGTGG
>DATBYL010000147.1:0-8937 GCA_036513735.1 Candidatus Acidiferrales bacterium | reverse complement strand
ACTCCGTTTGAAGAAGCGGAAGGACTTTACCGGCTGGCGGAACAGTTTGATTACACGCATGACGACATCGCGAAGAAGATTGGGCGCTCGCGCTCGTCAGTGACGGAAACACTTTCCCTACGTTCGATTCCGGAATTAATTCGCAAGCGTTGCGCGGATCGCGGAATACTTTCAAAGTCATTACTGCTGCAAGTTGCGCGTCAGCCGAATGAAAAGAAAATGATTGAGGCGGTTTCGCGCATCGTGCAAGGCGGGCTGACACGCGACGAAGCTCGCAAAGAACGCCGTGAAGAAAGCGAACTTGGGCCGCGGCCGCAGCCCTTCATCTTCAATTATGAAGCGGATGGCGGCGCATATAAGCTTCGCGTGCAATTCCGCAAGAGCCACGTTTCGCGCGACGAACTCGCTTCCGTGCTTCGCGCGGTGCTGGACGAGATTGAGCAGTCGCACATTGGCGCTGACGCGGCGATCGCGTAGTTTTACGTTCTGAAATTCCGTTTCGACACGCGTCCAGCAGTAATTTCTGACAATCCGACTTCTCCCGTGCTTGAACTTTCTCCGAAACAAATCGGAATCCTCGAAAAGATCGCCGTAAACGGATTTGCCATCGTTGCGTTCCCTTTATATGCTTCCGCTGTGGGCGTGAGAAAAGGGAACTGCGCCGCGCTTCTGATTCCGGTGCCGAACAGGGGCATGAAGTTGCTCGGCGATCCGTGCTGGCTCGTAAACGGGAATCTAAGCGTGCGAGTCCAGCGGAACAGCGTCGAATTATTCGTCTGGAAGAAAGAAGAAGCGGAAGCAACGCGGGAACGACTGGCCGAAGTTTCCGCCTTTCGCAAAGAAATCGAAGACTTGCTCGCACCAAGAGCCTAGAAAGCCGAAATGAAACTGGAACTGAACGGCGACGAACTACTTCTTGTCATAATTGGAATCGTCCGCAGAATTAATCCGGCCATGTTGAAGGCCGAGGGCGACGGCTTCACCGTCGATTTTACTCCGATGATCGCCAAGGAAGAATTGTCGAGCGACGAACGGTTGCTCGTTAAATTGCGCGCCGCCGCGGAAGCTGAGAACGCGTCCTTAGAACTCGACGCTGACGAGGCGCGCACGCTTAGAACAGCACTCGAGCGCTTGGAGAAAATTCAGAAATGGCCGGCAGATGTTCTGGACATGAGCCGCACGCTCCGTTCCAAGCTTTCCACTGTTGTGTGAGCGTCGACCGGGCGCGTTGTTGTGCGCACCAGTTTGCATTCCGCCGTAACTTCATAGGAAACTAAATTCATGAATGAAATCTACGACGCAATTTGCATCGGCGCCGGGCCAACCGGTCTGGCCAGCGCAATCGAAATTAAGCGCGCCGGTATGCGCCCGCTCGTCATTGATAAGGGATGCCTCTGTAATTCGCTTTATCACTATCCGGTGAATATGGTTTTCTTCACGACGCCCGAACTTCTAGAAATCGGCGACATCCCCATGACCTGCGCGACGGAAAAGCCTACGCGTGTCGACGCGCTGAAGTATTATCGAAAAACCGCAGAGCACTTCGAGCTGGAGCTGCGTCTCTATGAAGCTGTCAGGAAAGTGGAAGGGCACGACGAACATTTTGTCGTTCACACGCAAAAAGAAAACGGCGAAGTATCTTCGTACCATTCCAGGAAAATTGTCGTCGCGACAGGGTACTACGATCTCCCGAACCTCCTCGACGTTCCCGGCGAGGATTTACCGCACGTCTCTCACTACTACACCGAACCGCATGCCTATTGGGAACAAGACATAGTCGTCGTCGGCGGGAAAAACTCCGCAGCAGAAGCAGCACTAGAACTTTACCGAAGCGGCGCCCGGGTGACTCTCGTGCATCGCGACGCTGAGCTTGGTCACACCATAAAATATTGGGTGCGACCGGACATCGAAAACCGAATTCGCGCCGGACAAATCACAGGAATGTTTGAAACTCACGTGACGAAATTTGAACAGGATCACGTGTTGATTCAAAATAAGAATGGCAGCCACAAATTACCTGCGCGCCAAGTGTTCGTCCTGACGGGATATCATCCTGATTTCGAGTTTCTCCGTCGACTGGGAATTAATCTCGATTCGCAAACCAACAGGCCGGAGTTCAACTCAGATTCCCACGAGAGCAATGTGCCGGGTATTTACTTGGCGGGCGTAATCATCGGGGGAAATAAAACGAGTGAAATTTTTATTGAAAACGGACGCTTCCACGGCAAGCAAATTGCGGTGGCGCTAGCCGCGCAAATGCGAGCTGCGGGCTGACGCTGTTATCCAGTCCGCAGAATCGCCGCTTCTGCGGCAACTTTAAAGCCGAAGCTGGCGAAATGCCTCTCCGACGGAGATTCGACGAGCCACCCTGCATCGCGATTCTTTTGCTAATGCCAAGCAGATTTGCGGTCCACCGCTCCAGTTGCTAGAATGGCCTCATATGGCTTCGGTCCTACGAGAATTTAGTGACACGTTCGTCGCGCTCGCTAAGGGTTTCCGCGTAACTTTCGCAAATATGCTTCGCAAGCCCGTGACCGAAAATTATCCGGAAGAACCCGTTCACTTCCAAGCGCGTTACCGCGGAATTCATGTATTACATCGCGACGAACAGGGCCTGGAAAAATGTGTGGGATGCTTCCTCTGCGCAGCCGCGTGCCCGGCAAATTGCATCTACATCGAAGCCGCTGAAAATACCGCCGACACCAGAATTTCCGCCGGCGAACGCTACGCCAGTGTCTACAATATTGATTATTCCCGCTGCATTTTCTGCGGCTATTGCGTTGAAGCCTGTCCCACCGATGCCATCACTCACGGCCACGGTTTCGAGTTAGCGACCTACAACATCAACGCCCTCGTCTACCGAAAAGAGCAACTCCTCGCCGCGGGTCGGGTGGCAAATCTATCGTCCAGCTCCTAAGCTCTCTCGCCGCAACGAATAAACTCCGTCCGCAAATCTGTTGCAGCCCCCGGAATCGATCGACCGCCGTAACTCTTCGCTTACGCAACGTCGGCGTAAACTTCTTCATGACGATACCACTCAAAAAGAAACGTCCGACTAGGCATATTATAACCGGCCTGAGTAAAGGGCGGTTAACGCGCGATTTTGTGGTGGCGGGCACGCATCGAGCGATCGAACTTAATTTTGTTTTTCAATGCGTGCATCGCAAGAAGACTTTCGGCCAGGTCCGCGAAATGAAATTGATCTGAGTTTGTGTCGCACCAATTCACGAGGGAAGTGCGAATTATTTTCGTGATTGAATCAACGAGTTGAATGCCTTGCAACTAAATTAAATTGATCGAACCGAAAGACGTGATCTGCGAGCGGCGAAGAGAGTGTGTGAAATGAATTTCAGAGGCGCGGCGAGCGGCAAAATGGAAATGTTAGAAGGCCAACCGCGCATGTCAGGCCGTAAATCAGAAACGGCGGGAGGCCAATCGCAAATAGCGGAAAACAAAATGGAATTAGCTCTCGCACAAAAGTGGATCGTCATCGCGTCAAGAATTCTTGCAATTTGCAGACCGATCTCGTTGTCGATTGAAATATTCGGTCGCGCGATGGCCACGGTTCATTTTTCGATCGTATCGAGTGCCAGCGGGCGGATGTCAAAGATGTTGACGGACGGCTCGGCGATTCGTCGAGGGAATTGTTTGGCGAGGCCGGAACTACATGATCGCTCGACGCGCTTCGAGTTAGAGCGCCACGCAATTTTGGGAAATCGTTTTTAACTTCAATTCAAGCAATTTAATCACGACCGATCTCGCTTCAGAGGTCTCGTAGCAACAAAGTCGCTAATCTGGAAAGTGATCAGAATTAACCGATGAGTGAACAGCCCACTATTCGGAAATACGGACGAAACAGTGGCCCCGACGCGGGTCGAGCCATAGGTCGACTGATAATTCGACTGCGCCGGTTAATTACTGAAAACATGAAAGCGTGTAAGGTGCTCGTCATTAAGGGGCGCGTCAAACTTGGCATTGATGAGACGAACAGGATAGAAAACGCCTTGCGATATGAAGCGATGATCCTCGCGAACGCTGCCACTCCACATGAACGATGGTTATGCGAAGCGGCGGCCAATACGCCGTTCCGATCGGTGGAATCAATTCTTATGCCAGCAGAACAGGCGCAACTGAACGACGGTTTCAGCGATGAAAATAAAGACGACATCTACCAAGAGGCACCTGCGAGAACGAAGAGTCAGCACATCTGGGAATTGCGCACGATTGAAAACCAGCGCGAGCTATCTGGAACGACCACGTACGAGCGCGCGAGATTGGCCTTCGCGCGGAGCGGGGTGCAAATGTTTTGTGACACTGCGAAAGACGGGCTGTTCGGGCGCGATTGGTTGTTCCATCAAAAAGCGCGCGAGCATCGCGGCGGCTGTTTCGTCGAGCCACTGTTCGAGCAGAGTATCAATTTCCTTTTTTAGATTGGATGCATGGTTTAGCCGGGAAAGCTCAAATGACTGGAGTGCCGGCACTGTGGCTTGCTGAAGGTACTCCCATGGTGGGCGGATACTTCGAGAGCTCATTTAGGTGGGTCTCCTTGGGTTGGTAGGGGAACGGCGCATATATACCGCCACGTTAATATCCGTGTCAATACTTAAGTTTGGGCCTGTGGAAAACGCGCCGGGCCAGGCGCAAAGAAAGCGGACACAATGTGCAGCAATTGTTCGGGAGATGATCCCAAACCAGAATCGTTCGCGCTTTTCGACGTTTCATCGCCCGGGGGCGCCGATCGTTTCGCTGGGACCGCGAGCGGCAAGCGAAAACGATATAGGACTGGTCGGGTTTGCGCGGAATTCGCAAGAGCCGCATTAACACAGGCGATTCAAAGGGTTCGCGGCAGCAAGTCGCATGTGCGAATAATTGGAAGTGTTGACCAGCAGAGTTTTGTTAACTTGAATTTGGGTGGCTCTGTCGGCGAATACATGGCGAACTCAGGGAATCCGCGGGATGTGGCAAAGCCAGTTGAGATTCGCGTTTCGAGCGACGCAATTATCGAGGTGTTCGCAAATTGTGGCTCGGATCAAAATATGCCGAACGCGCGCGGAGTGTCCGAGCGAGAATATTTTTCAGCGTGGGAAGAAAGTTATGCGGAGCGAGTAGATTCGAGGCGCACCTTGACCGGATTTCGCAGGACGCGCCGTTTGAAACATCTCGTGGCGTATGGCGCGCTCGTGGCTGTTGCGGCAGTGGCTATCTGGTGCGCGGCCAGCTGAATCTCCTGCTACCGTTTTCTGGACGGGAACGAACTGTTCAGTTACCAGCGGCAGGTATTCCGCGAAGCAGATTATTTCAGAGCGGTTCGATATCGACTAATGGGAAATCGGTGTAAGGGGGACGCGATGCGCACGAAAATATTCGGGTCAGCATTTGGGCGCACAAAGGATGGCGGACGAGTTCCCACTCAGATGGAAGTGATTCGCGACGTGATGCTTTCCGCAGCGGAATGCGCGGACCAAATTTCGAGTCAGCCGTATGCGCAAATGTGGGATGCGTCTCAGATTGCAATCGACGCCGGTTGGCTGACTCTTCACGAAATTGCGGAGCTGACGAATTTTGGCGAAGCGAGTATTTCCGCGCAGCTTCGTCATTTGCGCAAGCCGCATTTTGGCGGGTACGTGATTGTGAAACGCCGTCGGGGACTTGTGATGAACGGCGTGTGGGAGTATCGCATCGCTGGACACTGCGAGTGCGCGCAACTGGAGTGGCTGTTCGCCGGCGCGCAAATGTAATGCGCTTTCTCGGCGCCGATTTGGAAAATAACAGACGGAAATTGGTGATGGCGACTTGAGTATCATGTGGAGGCATTTATGCCAAAACGCGTAATTGATTTTGACGCGCTGTGGGCGTCGGACAAAATCTCGGCGTGCGCAGAATGGGCGCAAGCGGAATACGCGTGGCTTTACGGACTGGCGGACTGCGCCGGATGTTTCGAGCTTACGAATTTGCGTGTGATCTGGGGACGCATCGCTGCCGTGCGGCGAAACTTTTCGATCGAGCGTCTCGAACAGGTGTTTGAGGAATTTCAGGACAAGGGGTTGCTTTTTGTTTGGGATGAAAGTGGCAAACGCTACGGTCATTGGACTGGCAGCGACGTGCCGGGGCGGCTTCCGCCTCCGAGCTGGCGCAATCGCCTGGAGCGATTAGCACCGGCCGTGCCGCGGGAGCAGTTCAATAAATATATTTCAGCACATTCTGTGGGAATGAAAAATAGATCGCGATGCGAATCGTTGCCGGACGGTACATCCGCGGCGTGCGGTCGCGAATTGCGAAACACGAACGTCGTCGTGAAAGTTGACGCGAAAGAACTGCGCGAGCCAATCGAATTCGAGCAGGAAGTTTCACGCGTCGAGCCGGTTGGTTTGTGGCGGGACGAACGGTCTGTGAGTTGTTCGACTGTGAAGAATGTTCCGTCGTCTCTTTCGCGCCGGGCAAATGCTTCGTGCGGCGCCAACGGAAATGATTCTTTGGGCGGAAGGCGCCTCAAGGCATGCCTTGAGGCGCCTCAAGCACAGGATTTGGAACTGGATTTGGATCCAGAAGGGAATTGGGAGAAGGAAACACACACGCACGATCGTGCCATCGGGAAAAGTGTGTGTGAACCCGAACAGATTCCAATTCAGCAAGAGCAAACCCAAAAGCTCTTTGAGGAAAAGGCAAATTCAAATTCCCACAACGCGGCCAAACCGGAAAAGATCGACCACGACGCGTTAAGAACTACAAAACCAACTGCGCCAACAGTTCTGTCAGCCGGAACAATGCTCGAGATTTGGCAACAGGAGCGTGGTCCACTGGCTGAATTGCGCGCGCTAAGCCCTGAGCGTGAGGCGCGATGCCGCGAAAGAATTTCTCACGCCAGCAGTAAAGGCAAAAGCATTGCGCAATTCCTTGCGGATTTTCGCGAAGCTGTCGCGCGTGCGGCGGCAACTCCGTTTTTGTGCGGCCAAGGCCCAACGGGATGGCGGGCAAATTTCGATTGGCTTGTCGCGGACGACACAAATTATCTGAAGGTGCTCGAGGGCCGCTATGACGCCGGCGCGGGAAGTTCTTCCAACGCAAATTTGACGTCGCCGCGCGAAGAATCCGTGCGGCGCGAATTGCTTGCCGGCGCGGGTCCAATATCCGAGCAAAATTCCACACGCGTTCGAGCAGGAGTGATCGATCGAGTGTTGCATCGCGAATAACCAGAATCCGAAATCGCCGCAGAATTCTCACAACTACCGTCACACGCATCGCGCAATCCAAGTGAGGCCACATAGAATGAAGCCCACCTTTGCATTTGATGTTTGCCACGAGTTGTACCGCGCCGCACGCGAAGTTCTGGACGGAGATTTGGGCGCGAGCGATTTGTCGTCGCACACAAAATATTTGTGGCGGCCGGATTTGCGTCCTCGACTGGCGGAATATGTCGCCGATTTTGCGCTGGCCGGACAGAAAGCTCTTGCCGCTCCGGAGATCGCCAGCCGCATGGCTTTATTTCGCGTGTTTTACTTGGGAAACGCGGAGCTGCACGCGGCGCGCGCGCATCTGGGGATCAGCGAATTGACGTGGGAACAGTGGAGCGACGACGTGCGCATGCGCGTGGGCCGCGAAATTCTACATCGCAGAATATTTCCACCGCGAGATTATTTTAAGGATTCAACTCTGGTGGCGCGGGGAAGTGATCGGCCGATGCAGGCGGCGTAATCTGCGCGCAACGAATTAAATGCCGACGCAGATTACACGCCGGAAGTTTCGGCATTCCTCGAAAGCCCGCAATTGGTACATTGCGCAGGTGCAAGTGACCAGCTCCGCGCTTCGCGCAGAGCGGCGCGGCCTCCGCAAAAAGGTTTTTCGCAGCGCGGACAGGGCCATGACGCGATTCGCCCTTCAAGGCTAACGACCAGAACGATCCAATTCATCCACAGCATCATTGCGAGCGCAAAGTTCATGGGAGTAAAAAGTTTCATCGCGGGAAAAATCGGCTTCAGAAACATGGCGCCTGTCATTCCGAAAAATCCAACGGCCGCAAGAATGATCATGTTGCGTCGCAACCCGCGGAAGTCCTGCCATTTTTGAATGTAGTCAGTCATGTGGCCGAGTCCAGTTCTCGGAGGTGTGTAAGGAGTGTACACACATTTGACGCCGTGCGTATGCGCGTTTCCGCACAGCCACTGGGCACGAGTCACGATCCGTTGCGTGGCGCCCAACCGGACAATCAGGTTAATCGTGATAGCTGAAAATAATCTAAAATAACACTTGACAATATTCTCTAATCTGCTAGAGTAATGAGTGGAGAAGAGGTGTCTACGCTCGCCGCACATTTGGCGGGCGTTTTTGTTTTTAAGGGCACTCCCAGCGTCATAGACGCACTTTCGTGCCCGCGTATCCTTATATACGCGGCATCAGCGCGCCACCCGGCGCCCGCATCTCAAACTTTCTATCCTTATATACGTACTTCGCGCGCATCCGCCGTGCATTTGGCGGTCGTTTGCGCTCGCTCGGAACGCGCATCGGACCGATCTAGAGTACCTGGGTACGTGCACCGGTTTCGCGCGACGCAAAATAATTCGCGCGTGCCGCACCGCGCTGTAAAGTTCGCCGTTATTTGAAAATAATTTGTCCGCACGCAAAGCAATTCTCGAATCACGAACCAACAATTCTCAGGAGGAACTATGCCGACCTACAACAACACGAATCCGCCGCTCTCGCTTTTTCCGGGCGACGTCGGTTTCAGTTTTTCAAATGAATCGCCGGCCGGCGGCACGTCGGGCGCGCAATTCGCTTTGCCGCAGCCAGCCGGATTTCCCGATGGCGAGCACACTGTCCGCTGGCAGACAATTTTTGCAACGGCGCCGACGTCGATCAGCCTTTCGCTGCAATCCGCGATGGCCGACGTGGACGCAGAATACACAACGCTGGATACGAGCACCGCAACCGCCGGGGAAGCGC
>DATBYL010000146.1:0-5427 GCA_036513735.1 Candidatus Acidiferrales bacterium | reverse complement strand
CGTCGATTACATGGCTGAGTTACGGAAAAACTTTGATGCGCGTGCCGTTGGGAATTGTGGGGCAAGCGATCGGAGTCGCGTCATTCCCTGTGCTGGCGCATTTATATTCGGAAAAACGGATGGGGGAGTTGGACAAAATTTTGAGCGGCACGATGAAGGGCATCATTTTATTGCTGATGCCAATTACCGCGCTGACTGTGGCGATGAGCGTGCCGCTGGTGCATTTGGTTTTTTCGCACACGCGTCTGCATGAGACGGATTATTTGGCGACGGCGGGAACACTGGTGTGGTTTTCGTTGGGAATGATTGCATGGGGAGCGCAAAACATTTTGGCACGCGCTTTTTATGCGATGCATGACACGATCACTCCGGCGGTCGTCGGAACGCTGATTACAGTTGCGAATTTGCCGTTGTACTGGTTGCTGGTGCGGCACATGCAGCATTTGGGATTGGCGGCGGCAAGTTCGGCGGGGATCACGGCGTATACGATAATTTTATTTGTGATTTTGATTCGGAAGACGTCGGGCAGCGGGATGCGCGGGTTGATGAGTTTTTTTACGCGGGTGACGCTGGCGTCTGCAATCGGAGGATTTGTCTGCTGGGAATTTGTTGAGTGGTTGGGAGGGCGGATTTCGTGGAAGACATTTCATGGGGCGTTTATTGATTTGAGTGCGGGGACGATTGTGGGAATGATTTTGACGATTATTTTTTTGCATCTGTTTGGCGTGAAGGAAGTGAAGGGGTACCTGAGACGGATTGCATTGCGATTTACGGGTGCCGCTGCTTAGTTTTCAACAGTTGATTGTTCCTGCCGAGTTCGTGAATTAGAATGGCGCCTTATGCGCGACATTCGATATGCCTTCCGCGTCCTACTAAAAAATCCCGCGTTTACTGCACTTGCGATTGTTACGCTGGCGCTTGGAATAGGCGCGAACACCGCGATTTTTACGGTGGCCAATTCTGTTCTGCTTCGGCCGCTTCCTTACAAAGATCCAAACCAACTGGTGAGAATCAGCACGGATCGCGTCGGAACCGACGAGCTTTCGCTTCCCTACTACACGCTTCTTTCCAGCACGAATCGGTCATTTTCAGGAGTGACGGCGTACCAACGTGACGTAGTTAATTTAGTGGGACGGGACGGCGCTGAGGAGCTACAGGCCGAGCGCGTGACCTGGAATTTCTTTGATGTTCTAGGCACGCAACCCGCTGCCGGACGAACGTTTACGCTTGATGACGATCAACCGGGCGGCAAGCAGGTTGTGGTGATCGGCGAGGAATTGGCGCAGCGTCTTTTCGGTAGAGAACAAAACGCAATTGGGCGCAGCGTTTCGCTGGATTCCAAGGACTACACAATCATTGGTGTGCTGCCGCTGAGATTCGGTGTGCAGCTGATGGGGCGTAAAGCGGAAGTATGGATGACGCGCATCGTTGAATTGAGCATGGTGACACCGGCGCGCGCGAATATTGGAGGCATGTATTACGACGCCATCGGGCGATTGCGGCCGGGCGTGAGCTTCGCGGAGGCGGGCGCCGAAGCTGACGTAATTTATCAGCAATACAAACACGATAAGCCCGGGAATTTCGACGCCACGAAACCCGTTTTCATGACGGTGAGCGATCTTCATGCGAATTTAGTTTCTGATGTGCGGCCGACGCTGCTGATACTTTCCGCGGCAGTCGGATTTGTTTTGTTGATCGCTTGCGCGAATGTTGCGAGCCTTTTGCTTTCGCGCGCGATCGGCCGAAAAAAAGAATTTGCAGTTCGCAGCGCGTTGGGCGCGCCGCGATCTGCGCTGATTCGCCAATTACTGATAGAAAGCGTACTGATGGCGGCGGTGAGCGGCTGCCTGGGAATTTTACTTGGCCAGTTGGGCACTCGGTTTCTTGGCGCGTTCACACAAACGAATCTGCCGCAGATTGCCGACGTGCCAATGGATTTACGCGTGCTTGCTTTCACGCTGATGATCTCAGTGTTGAGCGGAATTTTATTTGGACTGACTCCGGCATTGCAGCTATCGCGTCCGGATTTGAGTGTGATGCTGCAGGATGAAGGGCGCGGCACGGCCGGAAACCGGCGGCGTAATCGCGCACGAAGCGTAATTGTCGCCGTGCAAGTAGCGCTCTCGATGGTTTTGTTAATCGGCTCCGGACTTTTAATCCGAAGCTTCGAGCGGCTGCGAACTGTAGAGCCCGGATTCGATGCGAAAAATGTTTTGACGGCGCAAACTTTTCTGCCTCCTTCGAGCTATGCGCTGTCCGCACAGCGAATCGCTTTTTACCAGGACGCGCTGCAGCGTTTGCAATCGATTCCCGGTGTGGAATCGGCGGCAATTTCGACGGCTTTGCCCGTGCTGCCGACGCACGGAACGCCTGCGCGATTTGAGGGGCAGCCGGAAGTGGATTTGGGCCACCGTCCGGTCGTGCTGATCGAATCGATCAGCCCGGATTACGCGCGCGCGATGGGCGTGCCGATTATTGAAGGCCGAGAATTCAGCGGGCTGGATGACGCGAAGTCCGCGCCGGTGGTGATAGTGAATCGGACGGTTGTGCAGCGATACTGGCCGAATCAAGATCCGCTTGGCAAGCTGGTGTGGGTGGGAAACCTTGCGCCTGCTCGAGTTGTGGGCGTATTGGGCAATATTAAAAACGACAGTCTCGCCAAGTCTCCACAGCCAGAAATATTATTGCCATATCCGCAGCTTCCTTCGGCAACACTCTATCTGAGCGTTCGCAGTTCGATGGATGTTCGCGGATTGGTATCGGCGCTGCGCACACAAATCGCGGCGATTAATCCGAGCCAGCCAGTGAATGATATTCAATCGATGGAAGAACGGCTGGAATTGTCGAGCGCACAGACGCGTTCGATGATGTTGTTAATCGGAGTATTTTCGGCGACAGCGCTGATTCTGGCGGTGGTTGGAATTTACGGCGTGATTGCGTATTCCGTGGCGCAGCGGACGCAGGAATTGGGAATTCGCATTGCGCTGGGCGCGGCTGATGCGGACATTCTTAGACTGGTGGTTGGAAACGGATTGAAGTTGGCTGGCGTGGGAATTTTGATCGGAGTTGTTGCGTCGCTCGCGCTGACTCGATTGATGGCGAGCTTTTTGTATAAGACGAGCGCTACGGATTTATTGACGTTTGCTGGGAGTGCATTTGTGTTTGCGTTGGTAGCGGCAGTTGCGAGTTATGTGCCGGCGCGGCGCGCGATGAGAATTAATCCTACGGATGCGCTGCGGTCGGCGTAATCACACCGCTTTGTTCATTAAAGATTCGACTTGTTCTTCCACATGGCGGCGGAATTCCAGCGGGTGAGCCATTTTCTTGAATGGTTCGGGTGTGCCTCCGGTGCCGCGAACGATTACGGTGCCGAAACCGAGGATGCGTCCACCCATAGATTCTTCTACGGCGATGCTTTCAATTTTTTGCAGAAGAATTTCGAGAGTGCGGCGGCCAAAGACTCCTTGCTTGATGAGTACGCGTTTATTGGTGACGGCCATTTCTGTGGCGTTGCGTTTTGTTAGGCCGATTCCGAAAATCAACGCCGCTACTACGATTAGTCCGACGCCGATTTCTTTCATGTTGTTGGTGTCTGCGTTGGCGTAGTGATAGACGAGGTATCCGCCGAGGCCGAGCAATATTAATGATGGGACGATAACCGGCCAGAAAAGGACGACCCAGCTTAGGCGCGTTTCGTAGAGGAGTTTTTCGTCGGGGATCAGGTGCTTGCTGGCGTAGCTCATGTGGAGGCCTCCGGTGATAGAGAGGATGCAATTAGAGATTCAACATGAAACCCGAGTAAGGCGCAAGTCGCAGTGCCTATTCTTGGCGTGACCGAAGATGCGAAAGGCCACCGGGGGGCAAGAGTTTGCGGCAGGCAAGTGTGAGAACTAATAGGGGTCTCGCCAAGGCCCATTCCATTCGCCGTACAAGACTATCTTTACCGGTCGGGTCAAATTGATTCGGAAGGTAGCTCGACCTGTTTCGCGCGGCTTTAGTCTTGGATAGATTAGCTGTACTCGGCGTCCGGACTGTCGTCCCTGCTTGTCAAGCTCGGTGAAAAACACTTGACTCGGTAGTGAAGCGGATCCGTTGTAGTAAATCTTGCAGGTCAGACCCGAGATGTATTCGCAGTCACTGATGGAGAAAATCTTGGCCAATTTTCCGCGGAGTTCGAGCGCCGGAATGTCAGCATCGTTAGCCGTGAGGATCGTCTTCTCGAGCTGGTTCTGACCGACACATATCAAGCTCATGCCAAATACTGCCGCCACAATCAGAAGTCGCGTCATTCGTCGCTCCGCTCATCAACCAAAACTCATCACACCTATGCTAAACAATTTCGGTTTGGCTGGCTGATTTTAGATTGTAGCGGATGCCGCGCCATTTGATTTTTCGGCTGAAGGCGGAGACTGTGAAATTTATGGCGTAGAGAAATGAGACGATGGGGGCGAGAAGAGTCCAAGCCCAGGCGAAAGATTGGAGTTTTTGTTTGTAGGCGGGCAAAAGATCGGTGACGGCGATCCAGCGGACGGTTGCTTTTACCGCG
Organism: Candidatus Acidiferrales bacterium; assembly: GCA_036513735.1. Classification (GTDB taxonomy): domain Bacteria; phylum Acidobacteriota; class Terriglobia; order Acidiferrales; family UBA7541; genus DASTCZ01. Next base: position 881 of record DATBYL010000146.1, on the reverse strand, counting down.
GCGAGAAGCATGATCAACATTATTAGTAGCGCAGTGGTGAGCCAGAGCTGGCCGATGGACATGGCTTGGGCGATCACCACGAGGCCGAGGATGAGCGAGGCGCAATAGAGAAAGTGTGAGAACGCTCCGGCTGCCCAAACTTTTGGCGCGTAAACGCGGGTGATGGTGATTTGGCGATTGGTGAAGTTGAGAAGATCTTTCGCGTTGGTGTCATGAATTGTGGGAACTAAACATTCCGGAATGAATTGGATTGGGCGCCCGGCGGCGCGAAGGGCGCTGGTGATTCCCCAATCGTCGCTGACGGCACCTGCCCAATGATCTTTTACTTTCGCTTCGTCGAAAACGCTGAGGCGCATGGCGGTGCCGCCGCCCCAGCAGAAATTTCGATTGTGTTCGCCGAGCATGGTGACAATGCTGGCGTCCCATGCGCAGCCGAGCGCCGTTGCGAATCCGCCGACATTGGGAAGCCACCAGCGAAATGTGGTGGTGGCGCCGAGGCGCGGATCATTCAGCGGCGCGACGAGATGAGTGAGCCACTGGCGGCCGGGGCGTCCATCGGAATCGGCGAAGACGACGACATTGAAGGATGCGTCGAGCTGATCGATTGCGAAGCGAAGATTATTTACTTTTTCACCGCAGCCTTGCGCGCGTCCGGCAATGACGACGTGCGCGGGCGCGGCGCTGGCGGTTGCTACGCGTTTCAGAATTGTGGCGGCGTTATCTTCCGCGCGGGCGAGAATGAAAAATATTTCAAAGTTGGGATAATCCTGCATGATGAGCGCGTTTAGATTTTCTTCCAGGCCCGGCTCCATGCCGCGGCAGGGACAAAGAAGAGCGACGCGCGGCGTGAAAAATCCGGAATGTTGACCGGCGCGGCGGCG
>DATBYL010000145.1:0-5310 GCA_036513735.1 Candidatus Acidiferrales bacterium | reverse complement strand
TCAGCGCCTGCGCGTAATCACCGAGTGCGAACTGCTCCACCTCCTGCAGCAACGATTCGAGATCTGCAGGCTGCTGTGGCAGCTTATGGTGGTAGTAAGCCGTGGCGGCGTAGGTTGGCAATGCCAGTTCGTAGGGTAGGTCGACGCCAGGGTTCTGATCGGGGCCATCGATGCTGGTATCGAAGTTGAGGATCTGCGAGAGCAAGATCACGCCGTTCAAGTCGACACTGTTTTCGTTTTCCAGATCGTTGGCGACCACCGCAGAGCGCGTGGTGCCGTAGCTCTCGCCAAACAAGTATTTCGGCGAATTCCAGCGGCTGTAGCGCGACAGGAACTGCGTGATGAATTGTGCGAAGGCATGGCCGTCGCCATCGACGCCGTAAATTTCCTTGCGTCGATCCTTCATCTGCTCGTCGCGCTTGGAGGCATCGGCGTCATTGGCGATCAGCCGGCTGAAGCCTGCGCCGGGCGCATCGATGAAGACCAGGTCGGAAGCATCGAGCAGGCTGTAGTCGTTGTTGACCAATTGATACGGCGCGGCAGGCGTATGGCTGTCGTCTTTGGTGACGACGCGGCGCGGACCGAAGGCGCCCATGTGAAGCCAGACGGAGGATGAGCCGGGGCCGCCGTTATAAAGGAAGGCGATGGGACGCTGGGACATTTCTTTTACGTCGGATTTTGTGTACGCGGTGTAATACATGAGCGCGGTCGCTTCGCCTGCGGCGTTCTTCAGTTGAATTGTTCCGGCGGTGGCGTGATAGCTGATGGACTTTCCGCCAACGCTGATGGTGTGATCGGTGACGCTCGATTCTTCTTTTGTTGAGGTGGCGTCCGGCGCGGCTGCCGGCGGAGCGCCTATTCCGGCTGGCGATGCTTGCGCGAATGCGCTGGCGGCTCCTGATCCTGCGAAGGTCAGCAGAGTGAAAACAATTCCGGCTTTACGAAGATTGGTCATGCGATTACTCCTGTCGAGAATCGTAAGATTTTGATTGCGAGCGAAAATCGCTTCGTACAAAAAATTTCGCGGGGTTTTGCGCAGGCTGGTCGAATTCCGTGGAAATTTTTCCTGAGCGCACACCGGTGGCTGCAACCCCTCTAGTTACAAGACGTAAAAATTCCGGAAATGTTTCACGTCGGCTGAAAATAAATTCAGAAGCTGCTTCGGAAGATGGGAAGAATCGACATTGGAATGGTGGCGCCGTTCTGCCGGGTGACGTACCAGCACGGGTTATAGCCCGAGTGGGGAAAAAGCGAGTGGACGCAGGTGACGTTCTGCGTATCTGCGGGAATGAATTCGGATTTGCCACTTTTCTGGAGGACGGCGTACATACGCTCGACGGTGACGGATTCAAATGGATTTTTGGCAGTGGGATTGCGCATTCTGTAATGCACGGAGGCGTAGTCGCCAATATAGGTGATGACGAGTACGGCCAGTAAAACGAGAGCAACTTTATTCGCGATGGGGAGAATGCGGTTCATCAGATATGAAACGGCGACAAAATGTGAAACAACAGCGAAATATGAAACAACAACGAAGAAATTCTGGGGTGGGCGATGGGGTTCGAACCCACGACCCTCGGTGCCACAGACCGATGTTCTACCGCTGAACTACGCCCACCGCAGAGTAAAATGATAACAGAAGAATGGGAATCTCGCTTCGCGAACTGAAAGTTATTAAGGTTACGCTAGTGTGCAGCGGCATTGTAGATCGTGGTGTGGACCGGCCAGAGCGCTCCGATAGCCGCGCCGGCCGCGACACCGATCACTGCGCCGACAGCAGCGCCTTTGGGCTTGCTAACCGCAAGGAGAATATTATTCGTGGGCCGGCCAGTTGCCGCCGCGCCGATTCCTGCGCCCGCGCCGGCTCCGGCGGCAGCGCCGAGCAACGTGTTGCGCACACGGTGCGTGTTCTCTAGCAATTTCACGCTCATGACGTTTAGTTTCTCGATAGTCTGGTTGCCCAAGTTATCGTGGAATGTGATCGTGGTATCGGAAACGCTGACGAAAGTTCCGGTATGTTTCTTTTCGCTGGTCTCGACGACTCGAATTTTTTGGTCCGGATGAAGTGCGCTTAGATTCGCCCATGATGCTTGCTTCGATTGCGCGAATGAAACGGGCGGCATCGCGAGAATACAGAATAAGAGCGCGAACTTTCGCATCAATCGCATCAATGAATCCTCCGCGCGCGAAGATAGTTTAGATATGTGGGTAAGTCAATTATAAGTGCGAGTTTAGTTAACCGCGTTTGCGGAAGGGTGTGACTTTATTTGTACGTGGGCGAGTGGAAGCGCCTTCGGCGGGAAGACGGGAGTGCGCGTAGCTGGCCCATCGACCTTGCGGTTCGTACTTCAAATATTGAGTGAGGTGATCGCGCATGCGATCTTTGTGGCCTGAGGCGTCGAATAGGAGCGCGAGATTCAGGTGGGCGTCGGCGAGAGACGGCGCGAGTTTCACGGCGCGTTCCAGATTTTCGATTGCGGCGCGGCGATTGCCCAACTTTTCAAAAACGCATCCGAGATTGAAATAAGTGAGCGCGTTTGCCGGCTCGAGTTCGATGGCGACTTCAAAGCAGCGGCGCGCTTCGGCGGCGTCACCCAAATGGAAAAGCGCGGTGCCGAGATTCACGTGCGCTTCCACCCAGTCGGGCGCGAGATCGACGGCGTGACGATAGGCGTCGGCGGCGCGAGACATGGTGGCGGGCTTTGCGTCGCTGGCCAATCCAATTTCAAACCACTCTTCGGCGGTGTGCGAAGGAAGCGCGAGAACTTTGTGCTCGAGCACTTGGGTATCGAATTCGAGGAGCAACTGTTTTGTGAGCGGCTCAATGGGCGGACCACCGGGCCACGGTTGCGCGACGACAATTTGTTTGCCGTTGGTGCTGATGTGCAGCCGCGAAAGCGGCGCGGTGGCGTGGCCGAGTTGCTCGCGCAATGCTTCGAGGGCGCGTCGCAATCGGCGAGCGGGAATTCCGCGTGCGATCATGCGCTTCAGAGTTTCGAGCGCCACTAAATCTGTGAAAGTGAAGAAACGCTCACCCCAGCGGGAGGCGGGAGCGATTAGGCGCAGGCGAGCCCAATAGTCGAGCTGACGGCGAGTGACGCCGAGCATACGAACTACTTCATCGCGAGTGAATCGTTGGCGCATATTTTATTGTCGTACCGCTTCTGTACACCCTGTAGAGCCGCCGGCGGGCGCCGGAATGTCAATTGTATCCTGTAAGACGCTTCGCGCAAACCTGCGAGCGCGAAAAGGAGGACGCGAGAAACCGTTGTGGAATTATCCACATTGCGGACGGAATGGAAAGGAAATAATTTTTGCGAATGGCAGCGCGGGGTCTTGCGCGGCTGGAACGTCCGCTTGCGCATGTGCGCGGTGTGTGTGACCTTCGATGAGGCGAATTGTCGCCCTGAATGCAACTCCACGCCATTGAACAACGTTCGTTGAATCGCCAGGTAACTATGGCGAGGCCGCTGCTTATTTTGCTGGCGAGCATCAGTGAACTACTGCTCGGCGCGCCATTTGACGCGGCCGACGAATTTTTGCTTTTGTATCTCGCGTTGAGCGTATTGTTCGCCGTCGCACAAAATTTTCAGTGGGGAAGAACGTGGAAATTTCCGCTGACGGCGGATTTGCTGGCGATGGCGGCGTTCTTGATGATCGCGCGTTCGGTGGTGCCGATGTGGTTCCTGCTGCTGATCGCGGCGTTTGCTGTCGGCGTGGGATGGGGCAAGCAGCGCGCGTACGGAATTGTGGGGCTGCTGACGCTGGCGACGGCACTGTGGTCGTTATTAAGGAACCACGGATCGATGGACGATGTTTGGCTCGCCGCGGAAGTGGCATGCGGAACGCTTGTGTCCGGACTTGGCATGGCGTACCTCGGCGATCGAAATCGGCAACAGGCGGCGGAGTCACATTTTCTGGCGGGGCTCGCCGCGAAACTGCGCGTGGAAGCAGGCGTGGCGGAATCGTTGCGCGGATTGCTGAACGAGCTGACCGTGGGATTCGATTGCGAGCGCGCATTTCTGGTGCATCGCGACGCGGATCTGGAACGAATTTTTATGTGGCGATGCGATCGCGGAAGCGACGCGCATCTGATTCCAGAAAGTTTGCCGCTTACAGCGACAGATGGATTTTTGTTGGATATGCCGCACGCCAGCGTATTGTGGAATGATTTGGAAAAAACTCCGGAAGGATACAGTTCGGATCGATTTACCGGCGCGCCGCTGGCGGAAACTCCGCGCATTCCAGGGCCTGCAATTAAATTGATGGAACTGCGTTCTGTGATTGCGGTGACGATGGAAGTAGAAGGGCATCCGACGGCGCGGATATTGCTTGCGAATGGAAAGAAGAAATTCACGGTCGGTGATCTGCAACAGCTTGAGCGCGTGGTGCGGCATATCGGGCCGCCGCTGGAAAATTTATTTTTGCTGCGCCATTTGCGCGCGCGCGCGATTGAATCCGAACGCAGCCGGATTTCGCGCGATCTGCACGACGGAATTTTGCAAACTTTGTTGAGCATACAAATTCAACTGGATGTGCTGCGGCGAAAAGTTGTCCAATTTCCTGACCAAGTGGAAGCGTCGCTGGGCGCGCTGCAGCTGACTGTGCGAAATGAGGGCGCGGAGCTGAGGACATTTGTGACGGATCTGCGTCCGTTGCGTGTGGAAAGCGCGGATTTGCTGGATTTGATGCGCGGATTTCTGGAGCGGTTCAAGAACGAATCCGAGTTGCAGGTGGATTTGCTGGTAAATTCGGAGGATTTACAGGCTCCGGACCGGGTTTGCCGCGAACTTTTCCAGATTTACCGTGAAGCACTTAACAACATAAAAAAGCATGCTCGGGCTACCCACGTCGTGGTAAAACTAACTCAGTCGGAAACGAGCATCTCTTTGGTCGTGGATGATAACGGCGAGGGATTCAGCTTCGCAGGGCGATTTTCCGGAGACGAACTGGACCGCCTGAGACTTGGTCCAATTTCCATCAAGGAAAGAACGCGCACGGTAGGCGGATTGCTGACTGTGGAATCAAGCCCCGGTCACGGCGCGCGATTAATAGTCGAAATTCCATTGGGGTAAGATGGCGAAAAGCAAACAACCGATTCGCGTGCTGATTGCCGATGACCACGCGATTTTCCGTGATGGTCTGCGCAAGTTGCTCGACAACGAAGACGACGTGACCATCGTCGGCGAAGCGCAAAACGGCAATGAATGCATCAAGCTGCTGACAAAACTGAAGCCGGATATTCTCTTGCTGGATTTAAGGATGCCGGATAAGGATGGTCTGGCGGTGTTGGAAGAGGTCAACTTCGAT
>DATBYL010000144.1:0-3373 GCA_036513735.1 Candidatus Acidiferrales bacterium | reverse complement strand
TTTTGCTGGCGCGATCGAACGCACGGCAGAAAGAAATTTCAATTCGTCTCGCTCTCGGCGCACGGCGCGGACGATTGTTGCAGCAGTTCATCACAGAAAGTTTGTTGATGGCGATACTGGGTGGGGCGGCGGGATTGCTTGCGGCAAATTGGGGATTGCAAACTCTGACCGTTTCGATTCCCTTTATTTTGCCGTCGAGCGTATCCATAAAACTTGATGGGCATGTGCTGGCATTCACGCTGCTGGTGACGATCGCAACAAGCATTGTGTTTGGCCTCACATCTTTTTGGCGAACGTCAAAACTCGATCTGAATTCTTCGCTCAAAGAAAGCGCGAAGGGATCTTCCGGCATCGCACAAAACCGCGGAGGAAAAGCTTTAGTTGTCACCGAAGTAGCGCTCTCTGTGGCGATGCTGATTGGCGCGGGCCTGCTGATCGAAAGTCTTTACTACTTGCGCCGGCAGAATTTGGGCTTCGATCCCGAAAATGTAATCACGATGACCACGCCGTTCACACCCGCTAAAAATGCGCCTCCCGCCCAGGTTTGGAATTCTCAGCAGGAAATATTGAGCCGCATCCAAGCGTTGCCCGGCGTTGTTTCCGCCGCTGTCGTAAGCGTTCCGCCTCTGATGGGCGGCGGAAATATGCCCACACAACGCGAAGGCCACATCGAAGATAGCATTGGCGGAATGGAAATCCGCTATATCAGTCAGGATTATTTCAAAACGATGCACATTCCGATTCTACGAGGCCGGGGATTTGTCAACGCGGACAACGAATCGTCCGCGCCGGCCGTGATCGTCAGCCAGCGCGTTGTCCGCAAATGGTGGAACAGTGAAAATCCAATCGGCGGCCGCGTGATCGTAGGAATGTTCAAAGGAAAGCTGTACACCGGCGCCGCGCTTCCCCGCGAAGTCGTCGGAGTTGTGGCGGATGTGAAAGGAAAGCTTCTGAAAGAAGACTCGCCTTACATGATTTATATTCCCGTATCACAAATCGCAAGCGATGGCGGCGCTCCACCTCCGGGCTGGGTGATTCGCACCAATAAAAATACGAACATCGCCGCGGAACTTCCCAAAATCGTGACGCAAGTAAATCCGCAGCAACGCGTGATGCTAGTTATGTCCATGCAGCAGGCGATTGGCATGTCCATTGCGGCTCCAAATTTCGACACGCTATTGATGGGCGTTTTTGCGGCGCTCGCGCTCGGATTGACCGCCGTGGGAATTTACGGCGTACTCAGCTTCACCGTCGCGCAACGCACTCACGAAATTGGCATTCGCATGGCGCTCGGCGCCACGCGCGGCAACGTACTGCGGCTCGTCGTGGGCCAGGGAATGATTTTGGCGTGGATGGGAATCGGAATAGGAATTCTGGCGGCGCTGGGACTGACGCGTTATCTGACGAGTCTTCTATTCAACGTGAAGCCCATGGATTTCGCCACCTACGCCGCCGTTGCGGGCACTCTGACGTGCGTGGCGCTGCTCGCCAGCTACATCCCCGCACGCCGAGCTACTCGCGTCGATCCGATGACGGCGCTGCGGAACGAATAATCGCGCGGAGGAAAGAATGCCATCACAAAATTCCTTCTGGAATAAAATCACGCACTCCATCCGCGCCCTCTTCCGCCGCAAGAAAGTAGAATCCGAACTCGACTCCGAACTCCGCTTCCATCTCGAATCGCAAATCGAAAATAACATCCGCGCCGGAATGTCTCCAGAAGCCGCGCGCCAATCCGCGCTGCGCGAATTCGGCGGCGTCGAACTAGCCAAAGAAGAATGCCGCGACGAGCGCGGCACGCAATTTCTCGAGCAGCTGTGGCAGGACGTGCGTTTCGGCGCGCGCATGCTGCGCAAAAATCCCGGGTTCGCCGCGGTGGCTGTGCTTACGCTCGCGCTCGGCATAGGCGCGACGACAGTGGTGTTCAGCGTGATTTACAACGGCTTGCTCCATCCATTTCCGTATAAGGACTCAAACCGGCTAACGATTTTTCTGGTCCATGATCTGCGGAATCCCGACGTCCCGAAATCCGGTCCAGATGCTCGTGGTGGCCTCACGCCAGATTCATTCGTGCGCTTTCAAAAAGAAAATACAGCCTTCGACGACATGATTGGATTCATGAACACCGAATTGTTCTGCGGCAACGGCAAGATGATGCTGCATCTTCATGCGGCTTACGTGACTTCCAACACTTTTCAGTTTCTTGGTGTGCCACCGTTTTTGGGCCGCGCGATCACTCCCGAAGATGCCAAGTCTTCGGCACCGCCGGTTTTCGCGATGAACTATCGAGTCTGGCACGAACATTTCAACGCAGATCCGAATGTCGTGGGAACTTCGTTTGCAATCAGCGGCACGGCGAGAACGCTTGTCGCCATTATGCCGCCGCGATTTCAAATCGATAATGACGACGTATGGATACCGTCAAACCCTGATCCGAATGATCTCGGCATAAGCACAAATGCTGTCGAGTCCAACCGCATCTGGTGGCCATTAGGGCGTCTTAGATCTGGACTGAGCGCGCAAGCCGCCGCTGCCGACCTAACTGTGCTTGCCCGGCGGTTCGCTAAGACTTTTCCGGGTCATGTCCCTCCTCAATTCACGACTGTCATCACCAGGCCTTACGCAGATTTAGTGGTCGGAAATTTCAGAAATGCGCTCTTCGCTTTGGCCGCGGCGGTTGCGATGCTACTGCTTATCACCTGGACAAACGTTGCAAATCTCCTGCTTTCGCGTGGAACGACACGCGAAAAAGAAATTGCCATTCGAGCGTCGCTCGGCGCTAGCCGTGGTCGCTTGATTCGGCAATTTCTCGCCGAAACTTTGGTACTTGCCGCCGCAGGCGCCTTAACCGCCTGCCTGTTCGCTTTTTGGGGTCTCAAGGGAATTCTAACCGTACTTCCGAACGGGAATCTCCCGGAAGAGGCCATCATTGGGCTGAACCCCTCGGTTCTGCTTTTTTCATTGGGTGTAACTGTCCTCACCGTGCTGTTGTGTGGTCTAGTGGCCGGGCTGTACGCCATGCGCGGCGAGCTGAATTCGCGTTTGACCGGCGCCGCTCAAGGCGTCGGCATAGACACTCATGGTGGAAAACTTCGCGGTGGATTGGTGATCGCGGAGGTTGCATTGTCAATCGTGCTCTTGGTCGCCGCAGGCCTGATGATGCGCACTCTTTTTTCGCTGACGCATGTTGATCTTGGTTTCAGCCCCTCGAATATCCTCGTTACGGAATTATCTTTTCCCAACGGCGCCTACAGCACGCCAGCAGAGAAAAAAGTCTTCTTCCAGAATGTACTCCAACGGGTCGGGTCAACTCCCGGCGTCGTCGCAGCCGCCGCAACCATTTCGCTTCCTCCTTACGGGGTGCCTTCAAGCG
>DATBYL010000143.1:0-12965 GCA_036513735.1 Candidatus Acidiferrales bacterium | reverse complement strand
CTCCATTCGCCCATTGACGCGAAGCTCTCCCCACGCCCTGTCCCAGCGAAACTTGGTGAACAAGATCGTAATTAATAATCCACTCGCCCCACTGATATTGAATCCAATCCATATATTTTGCGAAGCGGGCGAACCATCCCTTTGACGTGGCTTCACCGGCCGGCGTCGGATCAAACGTGATCCATCCGCGCCCCGGAAAATATGCTTCCACCCAACTGTGAGCGTCGCTCGCGCGTACAATAAAATCGCCGCCAACGTCGTTATATTCGCCGACTTGAAATCCATTGATGTATCGCGCGGGAATTCTCAGCGTGCGCAACATAATCGTCATCGCCGTCGCAAAATATTCGCAGTGTCCAGCCTTGCGCACAAAAAGAAAATTCGCCAACGGATCGCTCGCGCTGATGCTGCCCTGATCAAGCGTGTAGGCATATCGCGTTTGCAAATAACTTTCCAGCGCGACGGCCTTGTCATAAGGATTTGTCGCCGCCGCTGTCGCTTGCCGCGCAAGTTCCGGCACGCGCGGGTCAAGCTGCGGCATTTGCAAATAATGCATGCGAATTTCGGCGGGATAATTCGCGCCAGCCGCTCGCAATTCCGCCGGAGTTGCAGTCGGCGGCATTGAAGACGCTTCGTAACTCAACTCGCTGTAATTCGGATATGGATTAAAAATCGAGCCGGACGCATCCGTAAGCAAAAAATTGCGATGAGCAGAGTCGCCCAGTCCGGCGTTCGCGGAAAATCGCCCGCGAATTGCTGAAGCGCCACTGGCCACAAAAATCGCGTCACTCGCCACCGGCTCGAGCAAGACTTTATAATTCAAAACTTGCGACCGCCGTATCTGGCGGCCATCCGGAAATAAAAACCAGCCATTCATATCCTGATAAAGACGCTGACGTTCCATCGCCAGACTCGACCATCGCCGGCCGTCAAATCGAATCAGCGCGATGCCGCGCCAATGTTGATTCGCGAAGCGTGCCGGATCGCCTTCCACTTTCACGCGCATCACCACTTCGCTGCTTTTTTGAATTTGTCCGATCTGGCCAAGCTCCACATTTTCCGTGAAGCCGGTCATCAACTGCGGCCGCATCGAGTAGGAGCCCAGATAGCCGGCCGTAAATCGCGGCAACATGAAAAACAAAAGTCCGCCGAGAACTAGCGCGCCAAATGCAACTGTGCCGGACACTGCGCCGAGCGCGCGAACCAATGTCCGCGCCTGCGGACTGCCCGGAACAATCGGCGCGGCGGACGCATCCTCGGCGCCGCGCTCCATTTCAAGAGCAATGAAAGTAGAAATTCCCAGCGTCAGAAAAACAAGAAAAAATGCGAGATAGGCTGTGTCAACGGTCAGCACCGCCGCGGCCAGCATGCATGCAAACGCGATCATCGCTAGAAAAAGGGAATCGCGCCGCGTTCGCGCGCTATACAGGCGCACCATCATCGCAAAAAGCAACAAGTGAACGGTGGAAAGTAGCGCCGCATAGAGCGCAGGATTCGGCGCATCGCTCGCTCGATTGCGCGCCAAAATATAATCCACCGGAGAAAATAGAAAATATCCGACGATGAAATATGTCGCCGTGCGTGAAGAAAATTCCGGCACCCGCCCGCGCCATCTCCGAAATCCTTTCCATACGAGCACAGTCGGGGCCGCTATCGTCGTGAAAAGGTCGAGCTTGCCCGTGGCCACCAGCGTGAGCACCGCGGTGTAAAGCATCAAGTAGAGCGACGCCTCGAAATATCGCGACAGAACCGACGCGAGCGCGCTGCGGCTCTCCGAAGCTGGCAACGCTGCCGGGCTTCCCAATGCTGCCGCGTGGGCTGGTGTTTTGGCGCGCGTCATTACTTCTTAATTCTAGCAGTGGCGCGGTGCCCCCAGCGGAAGCGCGCGCGAACCAGTAACGATGTGCTGCTTATTTGTGAAGATTTGTAACTACTTGTGATGCGAGTACCGCGATCTTCCGCGTCGCCGAAGAAACCGCCAATTTCGCGACCGCGCTCAGCGCAATTTGTTTTTTCGCAGCGTCATTTGCAGGCGGCAATTTCGCGACGCGAATCAAATACGGCGCCAGCGTGATGCGCCGGAAAGTCACCGTGTGATTTGCAATATCAAGGGGCTGTATGCGCAATTTTCGCGCGATCGCGGTCGCCCCAAAAAGTCCACGCAGTTCTTCAGTGATGTCTGCCTGCGCATCGCCGCGCACCACAACCGCCGGAAATTGCCACAATCTTGAAAATAGCGCGGCAGATTCCGTCCCATCACTTTCACCAGAATGTCTAACCAGCACGGTTCGATTTTTAGAATCGATCAGAACAGCCGCCGCAAGCGTTACCTGTTCCGTTGCACGCTTCACTCGCTTCGCAGGCAATTCGTTCTGAATTCCGAGCGCGCGGGCGCGGCAGAACTTTGCAATTGGACACGCCTCACATCGCGGCGCACGCGGAGTACAAATCGTCGCGCCCAATTCCATCATCGATTCGTTCCAATCGCTCGCATTTTTCGCGTCCAGCAATGTATTCGCAACGTCGTTCAACATACTCCAGCGATCCGGCGCGCGCAGATCGCCTTCGACGGCACCCAATCTCGCCAGAACACGCGCAACATTTCCGTCAAGCACCGCGGCGGGGAATCCATATGCAATGCTTAGAATTGCCGCAGACGTGTACGCGCCAATTCCAGGAAGTGTTAGTGCCGCGTCCATCGCGCGAGGAAATTCTCCTCCATGTTGGGAAACAATCTGTTTTGCCGTCTGATGCAAATTCCTCGCACGGCTGTAATATCCGAGTCCAGCCCAGAACTTCAGCACCGTCTCAATCTGCGCATCCGCCAAGACTTGAATCGTCGGAAAGCGTTTCATGAAGCGCTCATAGTAGGGAATCACCGCGGCCACGCGCGTCTGCTGCAACATTATTTCTGAAATCCAAATGCGGTAGGAATCGCGCCGTTCGCGCCAGGGCAGCGCGCGCTTTTCGCGATGAAACCATTTCAGCAAATCTCCGCGAAATTTCCGCAAGCGCGGCGCGGAAAGCGTCCAGGGAGCGGCGGGAATCCTTGCAGCGCGAGGCACGCGGCATTCTCGCACAGACTTGAGCTTCGCAAAAATTACAGGGAATCGAAGAACACGATGTACGCGGAATTCCACAGTGCCGTTGGAAACGATCCGCGCGGCTGGCTCGTCAGCACAATCTTAAATACTTGCGTTTCACGCGCCAGATCGTTCAGGAAATTGTGCCCCGGCTCGGGCACCCGTGGCTGTATCGCGGCCAACTGCTGAAGCACGTCGTAAATATTATCCGCAGCCGGTCCTAATGAAACCTCGCCGCCAGCTGTCCGAAATCCAATTACCGATTCCAGTTCGCGGAAATGCCATGCCAGACACGCGCAGAATGAAACCGCGCGCTCAAAAGTTTCCGCTGCACGCGCTGGATCTCTTTCTGCGGAGGCACCGTCACTTACCATTACAAATGGATCGAACGCAATCAGCACGCGCCGCTCATCCTCCCGCGCGAATTCTTTCACTTTCATCGACCCCGATTTCGCCGACGCTTTCCAGTCCACAAATCGCGCGCCATCCGTGGAAACGAATTCCCGAATCGCGTAAAGGTCATGCCCGCGTCCGCGCTGATAACTTTCCAATTCGCCGCTCAGCAGCGGTAAAATTTCATAGAACGTCTCAGTCGGCTCAATGCTCGGATAGACGCTGATCTCCGCCCGTGCGGGCAGCTTCCGCGTTTTCTCCAGAAAGCCGAAAGGGAATCGCGAACGCAGTGCCAAAGTTTCCTGCCGATAAACTCCGCGCTTCGGAAAAAGTAGATCGACGCGATTTCGCACTGACTGCCCGCGCGGCAAATATGGAAAATAAACCGGACGCTCCAAAAGCGCGTCGCCTGTCTTGGAGTTTTTCGCTTTGTCAGCGCGCGATTTGCCTGCAGTCTTCTGCCCCATCACGCGCAACGCAAATGACGGAAACATTCGCTTCAAGTTCGTCAACTCAACAACCGCCGGCGCAGGCTCGCCCGCGAAAACATGCTCCGGCAATTCAAGATGAAGTTCCACGCCCGCCAAAGTTATTCGCGAAAGGATTCCTGACAAAACAATTCCCGCCAGCATGCATCCAAGCACCAGAAATAGCAGATTATTTCCAGTGTTCAGCGCCGCCAGCAAAACAATAAATATTCCCGCCAGATAAACAATTCCTTCGCGCGTAAGTCGATAACTTACGCGATACGTCAGCCAGCGCAACGTGCTGCGCCGCGCCAGTGCCGGCACAATTGTTACCGCAACCCATCCCGCCAGCGCCAGCGCCGCCAGCGCCGTAATTCCGGCCACCCAACGCGCGCCAGTTTGCGCCGCCGCCCCGGAATAAATTGCCAGACCAAACGCCAATGCCAGCGCGAACATCGCAATTAAAAAGTTTCGCCAGCCCGCAGCGTCCGATTTCTCCGCACCTTCCTCGATATCTTTATTTTTGGAATATGAATGTGAGGAAGAAACGCGTCCGACAGGAAGTTTCTGAATACTCTCAACGGAAGAAGCCGCCGGCTCTTTCGACAAGACAGCCATTAGAGCGGCACGCGTACCGAGTCCACGATTTCCCGCAAAATAATTTCCGCCTGCTCAGATTTTTTCTGAGTTGATACGTATCGCGTGTTCACGACAACGCGATGCGCAAATACAGGCACAATCAGCCGCTTGAAATCGTCTGGCACGCAGAAGTCTCGTCCATGCAAGAATGCGTGCGCTTGTGCCGCGCGATGCAACATGATCGCGCCTCGCGTGCTCACGCCCAGGCTCAACTGCTCCGTTTGCCGCGTGCGCTCAACAATTTCCAGCGCGTAATCCAGCAAACTTTCTTCCACGCGCACATTTTCCGTCGCTTCCTGCAATGCCACCACGTCGGCCGCTTCCATCGCGGGTTCGAGTGACTCAACGGCTGCGCGTCCATTTGCTCGCAAAATATCTTTCTCGCTGGCCCGCGCCGGATATCCCATTCTCACGCGCAACAAAAATCTGTCCAATTGCGATTCCGGCAGCGGATACGTCCCGTGATGCTCAATCGGATTTTGCGTGGCCAGCACCATAAAAGGTTGCAGGAGCGCATGCGTGTGATTATCCACTGTCACCTGCGACTCGCTCATCGCCTCCAGCAGCGCCGACTGCGTTTTCGGCGTCGTCCGATTAATTTCGTCCGCCAAGACTATATTCGCGAAAAGCGGCCCCGGCTTAAACTCAAATTGCTGGTCAGCCGGATTAAATACGCTAACGCCGATCACATCCGAAGGCAGCAGATCAGAAGTAAATTGAATTCTGTGAAATGAACAGTGGAATGATCGCGCCAGTGCCTGCGCTAAAGTTGTTTTACCAACGCCGGGCACATCTTCGATCAACAAATGTCCGCGCGCCAGTAGCGCCGTCAGCGCCATTTCAATTACTTCATCTTTGCCGCGGATCACGCGCGAAACTGTGCGTTGCAATTGCGCGATCTGCGCCGCCGCGTGCGTTGCATTTCCTCGCGGTATGGATGTAGTGGCCATCAGTTTGAATTCGCCTTCGCTATCAACGTTGCCTTCATTTAAAATGTCGCGCCGTTCTGCTACAGTATTCGCTTGCGCAGTCGCATCGTGGGCGACTAGCTCAGTTGGTTAGAGCGCTCCCCTCACACGGGAGAGGTCCAAGGTTCAAGTCCTTGGTCGCCCACCATTTTTCCCGCACCACCGGCCCGAGGGCGCAAACTTCATTCTAACGAATTCTCGCCATGTCAAACGCGCTACGAACAATTGAGTTTCTATGTTTGGGGGTATGGCTGGGCGGCATCTGTCTGCTGAGTTTCGTCGTCGCGCCGGGCGCGTTCAGCACTCTCGGGAATCGCGATATCGCCGGCTCGATGGTTGCTTACACTCTCGGCCGCGCGCATTTTATCGGCATCGGCGCGGGAATAATTTATTTGGTCGTGAATTTTCTAAATCCAAGCGCGCTTCCCAATATCGCACGTCTCGCCGCCATCGCTGTAATAATAATGTTGCTTCTCACGGTGTTCTCTCAGTTATACGTGATGGCCCATCTCGCCGATTTGCGCACCCAAATGGGTTCAGTGGATCGCACTCCCGCAACGGATCCGTTGCGCCAGGAATTTGACAAGCTCCATCAATGGTCGGTGTGGGTGGAAAGCGCAGTGTTGCTTCTCGGAATTGCCGCTGTTTATCTAACTGTCCGCGCCAAATAAAGTTCTCTCACGAAAAATAGTTTATTTCCTCGGCATGTCCTTCACGTGCGTAGAAATGTACCACTCATTTCCAAACGCATCCGTCACACCGCCCATGCGATCCCCGTAAGGCATGTCCGCAATCGGATACAGAACCGTCGCACCAGCGCGAATCGCGCGCTCGTAAACTTCGTCAGCATTCTCAACATAGGTATAAACTCCGGCCGGCATCGGCTGATATCTGCCGTGAGGTTCACTCACCATCACGATCGAATCTCCGACTCTGATTCTCGCGTGGCCAACGGTCCCGTTCGGCGCATCGTGACGCATGATCGTTTCGGCTCCAAACGCGGCCGTCAGAAAATCGATGAACTGAGCGGCGCCCTTCGGCATGAAGCCGAGCAGAATGTCACCGTGACCCGCCGGCGCGTAGTCGGAAACTTTCCGCGTCGTGATGTACCAATTATTCCCGGCGGCATCCGTAACGCTCGCTTCGCGATCACCGTAAGGTTGGTCCACCGGCTCGTGAATCGAAGTTGCGCCAGCTTCCATCGCGCGGCGATACGATTCATCCGCGTCGTCAACGTAGATCAACATTCCAACGGGCCGCGCCGGCCCTTTCCAAGTTCCTCCTCCACCAATCATCAACATCGCATCGCCAACCCGCATCTCCGCATGAACTCCGCCCGCGCCGCCCGGAGCTCGGAAAAGTTCCCGCCCGCCAAACGCCTGCTTCACAAAATTAATTACTTCTTCCACCGCCATCACCTGCAGATACGGCGTAATTGTGCGGAAACCTCTCCGAACCGGACTAACCGTCGTCGTAGACATGTTTTCTTTTTCCTTCAATTCTGGTTTCCTTTGCAATTCAGACTTCTTCAGTGGCTCGGATTTCGCGATCAGCTCGGTCTTCAGCCGCATCTTAAAATTCTCACTCGGCAAATCGCGCAACTCCGCCGCAACGCGCACCAACGTCGCCTGTCGCGCGCTCTTCGCAGGCGCATCAGCGCGCGGCGCGGCCAGCAGCGCGTCTATCGCTAGATCGAGTTCTTCAACTGGAGTACGCTTATTCATGAGCGCCACTCATCCGATCCCGCAAATTTTGTATCGCGCGGAATTGCAGCAGTTTCACAGCTCCTTCTGTCTTTCGCATTTCCTGCGCAATATCTCGAATACTTTTTTCTTCCGCAAATCTCAATTGGATTACGCGCCGTTGCTCGGTTGGAAGCTTTCGCACCGCTTGAAATAGTTGCGCGCGATGTTCAATCGCTTCCAAATCGATTTTTCCGGAATCAATTTCTTCCGGCGCAGGATCGCCGGATTCCTTCGACGTGCGTTTCCATCGGTCGGCAATCGCATTCGCCGCAATACGAAATAGCCACGCGCCAAACGGCACTCCGCGCGATTCATATTTCCCGATATTCGCCAGCGCGCGATGAAATACATCCGACGTTAAATCCTGCGCCGCATCGCGATTTCCCACGCGCCGCGCAACATACGCGTACACGCGATCGAAGTAGCGCTCGTAAATATCTCCGAAACGCGCAGGATCCTTCTGCGCAGCCTCAATCAGAAGCAGCTCATCCTTGTCGGAATCGGCGTCAGTTCTTGCAGCAGCCTTCAACTCGTTCTCCGCGTTTCGCGCCTGCCACAATATAAACTGCGCCCACGCGAAAAGGTTACGGTGAAATTTTCTGCCGCGGGGAATTAAGTTCTAGGGACAAAGATGCTCATCACTGCGGCACAGTCGGTTTCAGCACCGCAATTTTCGTATCACCCGGCTTCACGCTGACCCGTTCCGCGCTCGGCAAATTCCGCTCCGCAAAACCCAGCTCATAGTAGCTGTCCTGATCGTTCGGCCGCACCGCAAACAAAAAATAATCTCCGGGAATCACTTTAAGTTGGAACTGACCCTCAGAATCCGTTGTCTCCGTCGTCGTGTTTTGTGGATTCTCGCGAAGCGCTCGCAATTGCGGAATTGCCACAACATAAAGTCCGGAAACGGGTTTGCCCTCTTCTAACACCATCCCGCTAATCGTTGCCGTATCCGATGAGATCGTAATGCGGCAATCATCCAACTTGGTACCAACTTCAATCTCAATCGGCTCCTGCGTGTAGTCCTTACCGCCGCAAATCGCCTCCTTCACGTACGCTTGCGCCCGATCTGGATCGAGTGTGAAGAAATACGAACCCGGAAGGATATTCGCAATTGTGAACGTTCCATTTGGTTTCGTCTCAGATTGCGGATCGGAGTGCTCGACAACGCTTCCAATACCGGCCCGTGCGTCAAGATCAATTTCCGTATCAGTGAAATCCGAATTCTTCTTATTCTCCATAATGAGTTTGCCGCGCAGTTGGCCTGCCTCGCTCAATTGGATATTTACGTTTGCATCGGCGTCTTCGATAGATGCGACCGCTGATCCGATCCGGACCCGGAAAGAAAAAGGTGAACGCGTTTCGGACTGCGAACTGGAAGCCGCAGACGGAGCAGGCAGACCTTCAAGTAGCTGGGCCACGATTGTGTACTTCCCGGCGGGAAGTCCGGCGATCGTCACTGTCTCGAGTTCGTAATTCCAGAACGGCCGTGCGTCTGTAACCGTCTCATCGCCGAGAAGAACCCTGATTTGCACGCCAGGCTTGGATGTTCCCAAGACATGCGTGGTAATTTTGTACGTATTCCGGCTAGCGCTCACAACTTGCAAATCAATGGCGTCAACTTCAGCGCCTGCGGCCACTTTCACAGTTTGCGCCTCAGCGGCTTGCGGAAACCCGGGAAAGTACGCTGCGGCGAAAGTCCACGCGCGTCCTTCGGTGATCGATCCCGTTTGTTTAGCCGCGCCTCCCGCCCGAATCAAATAGCTTCCGGGTTTCAATCCGGCAAGCCGGTATTCGCCCCTGTCGTCGGTTCTCGTTTCGCCCAACTCCACTTCAGTCATGTGCCCGCCCTCTGAATATGACGGGCGTATCGCGAACACTTGCAGACCGTACACGGGTTCGCCATCGGAATCGCTAATCCTGCCTGCGATAACGCCTGCCAACCCAAGACGAATATCTATCTTCCCGCGCGCTTGTCCTGCTGCTAAATCTATATGACTTACACGATTGAGGTCGGATTTTTCGCCATCCTCCCGAAAAAATCCGTCGACGTAACCTGACCGCGTAGCTTCAACCGCATAGGTGTTCGCATCAACATTTAAGAACGAATAGCTTCCGTCTGCTTCCGTTCGAGTGGTGCGATCGGGCGTTCGAGTAGCGCCAAGAAACAGCGTGACAATCGCTTTTGAAATCGGTTGTCCATTGTCGGCGCGATAGACGTGCCCAGAAATCATTGCCGTTGGCACCGCCGCAGATTGGGATTCACTTCTAACTGGCACGAAGTTGTCCTGCGGATGTGCGTAACAAGCGGAGGAACTCGCGAAGAAGAGACTAATCAAGAAACAAATCAGCGCAGCTTTTCTGGAATGAAGTGATCGGTATCGCAACGCCAAATTCAAAATTCCCCAACCCCCCATATTTTTCGCGCGCAACTATTCCTTCGACGTCGCCGCTTTCAGCGTCACCGTCTTCGTATCCCCAGAATTTACGCTCACCCGCTCAGCGTCCCGCTGATTCCGTTCCGCGAAATCGAATCGGAAATAGCTCTGCTCGTCGTCTTTGGGAACCGCGAACACAAGATAATCGCCGGGAATCATTCCTGAAATTTGAAATGCACCGTTCGCGTCTGTATTTGCCGTGACGGTATAACGCGCGACCCGACGCATTGCGATTGATTGCGGAATTGCGACGACCACAAAATTCGGCACCGGTTTATCGCCCTCAAGGACCTGCCCTTTCATCACCGCCATATCCGTTGCCAACGTGAGCGTGCAATCTCCAATGGTCACACCCGAATCAACCAGCAACGCCTGATACGTGTAGTCTCGGCCATGGCAAACGGCTTGTTTCAAATACATGTTCGATGTTCCGGGGATGGTGAAAAAGTAGCTGCCCGCTTGCATATTCTGAAATTTGAACGCGCCGTTCTGATCCGCGCCGGCATTCGTTATCGGAAAACCAATTCCGCCGTCCAAAGTTTGCGATTGAAGACTTAGGCGAATGCCGGATGTTGATTGACCCCTGGAATTTTCGATAATGATCTTCCCGTCCACTTCCGCGCTCGCTCCGATTTGAAGATTCACGCGCACGTCATTCTCGGCAACTCGTACCATCGCCGACCCTAACAATTGGCGCAATTCCATCGCGGTCGAAGATCGAGCTGTCACCCAATAGTCGCCGGGAGTAACTCCGCGAATGGTGTAGTTGGAATCAGTGTTGTTTTGATTGAGCGAGGCATAAGTCCCCCCGTCGGACTCGTGGCTTGCGGTCACGTTGTAACGTTTCGGCCCAGGCGAATCGGTGTTGTCAATCACGCTTCCGCTGATCGTGTACGTGCTCTGGGTGGCCACGGAAAATCGCACGCCGCTGGTTTCCGCGCCGGCAGTCGCTTTTAGTTTTTGCGCGCTCTCAATAGTCGGCGTGCCCGGATAATAGGAAAGTCTGAAGTTTGCTCGCTCCGTCTGCACACCTGCGTTTCTGTTTTCGATAACGCGCACAAAATAATTTCCTTCGGGAAGGCCGAACAGACGGAAATTTCCCATGTCGTCGCTGACGACCATCCGCATGGTCATTCCCTCTTGCTGGCCACCCTTTTGGTAGCGAACGCGAATCGCCTGAACTTCCGCGCCTTCCATCGGCTGATTATCTTCATCCAGAACAGTTCCAGAAATTACTCCCGCCGCGCGGAGCTTGATGTCAATCTTGCTGAGCGTATCTCCGGCAGCGACCGTGATTGTTTCCGGCGCGCCGCCGCTGACCGCGCGAGCAGATGCTTCGTTTGCACGAACAAATGCTTCGTTGACGTAGCCCGTGTGCTGCGCGGAGATCGTGTAATTTCCCGGGATAACCGCGGCGAAAGTGTAGGCGCCGTCCACGCCTGTACGCGTGGACTGCGGACTGGCCGTCACAGTAATTCCATCTCCGCCCTGCGGATTCAACGAAACGGTCGCACCCGGAATTGGCTCGTTCGTGTCCGCGCGATAGACGTGACCGGAAATTGGTCCCAATTGCGCGGGCGTTTTTTGCGCGTCAGATTTCGATTCCGCCGATGCGTTTTGCGGCTTGCCGTGTGCAGTGTTCGCAGTGAAAGTGGCCGCCAGAATGAACAAAAAGACACTTCGGAGGAATTGCGATCGGCCTGGTGTGAACCAACTCAATTCAGAGAACCTCACCGTGGTCTCGCCTAAGACTTTTTATTGAGCCGAAGCCGGCTTCAGCGTCACTGTTTTCGTTTCGCCGGATTTCACAGTTACGCGTTCCGCGTCACGCAAATTCCGGTCCGCAAAATTAATTTCAAAATACGTTTGATCTTCATCCGGCGCCACGGCGAACAAAAGATAGTCGGCCGGAATGATCCCGGAAAGTTGGTACTCGCCATTTGCATTTGTATTTCCTGTAATCGTGAATCGCTCAACACTTCGTAACGAGCGGTCTTCAGGAATCGCAACAACGAGCTGGTGCGCCACTGGCTTGTCGCCATCCAGCACCCATCCCTTTATGACGCCCGCGTCCGTCCCCAATGTGACCACGCAATCGCTCGCGCCCGCACCGGATTCTATCGTCAGCGGCGCGAGCGTAAAATCCTTTCCGTTGCAGACAACTTTTTTCAAATACATTCCGGAAGCGTTCCATATGGAAAAATCGAAGCTACCCGACGGAACTCCCGTAATTCTAAATGCGCCATTCTGCTTCGTAGTATCGCCGAGGAAATTCCAGATGATCAGGCGCCCCGCGATTTCATTCCCTAGTCCAATTCCGATGCCGTTAACGGATTGCCCCGTTGAGTTTTCCACGATGATCTTGCCCGACACGTCCGCGCCGTAGCTGACTGTAATATTCGCGCGGACGTCACTATCGGGAACGCGGACGGTGGTGAAGCCGGCAATCTCATGGAGCGGCCCTTTGGTTTGCACGACGGGCTTAGTCTGCACTGCCGTAGCCCAAACAAGGTACTCGCCCGATGTGGCTCCCCGAATGATGAACGATCCCCCCGTGCTAGATGCCACATTCGGCGCGGTGTCAAAACCGGTCATGTGCATCAAAGCGACGTTATATTGTTTTGGTCCGCCGGAACCCGACGTATCGACAATATTTCCACTGACGGAATATGTCGGCGCAGCGATAACCGAAAAACGAATTCCGCTGACTTCATTTCCTCCGGTTACTTTCAGCGGCTGAGCGTTCTCAATCGACGTTGCACCGGGATAATACGCAACCTGCGTAACTTGCGCGCCGCTGTGAATGTTGATACTCGTATTTTCAATTCGCACAAAATAATTTCCCGGCGGCAAACGGTAAAGACGGAAGTTTCCCAGATCGTCCGTGTTCACCATCGTTTGTGGCGCTTCCCGTCTGTGGCCTCCGCGCTCGTAACTAACGCGCACAGCCTGCACGGGCACGCCCACCAGCGGCTGATTGTCCTCGTCAAGCACAGTGCCTGAAATTACTCCGTCGGCGACAAGGCGAATATCAATTCGGTCGAGCGTCTCTCGAGAATTGATCGTGAGAATTCCGGGGTTCCCCATGTTTGCCATGTCGTCAAAGTTCCGCGAAATAAATCCACGCTGCTCTGCGCGGACAGCATAGGTTCCAGGACCAACCTGATTGAAACTGTAGGCGCCTTCTGTATCGGAGAGCGTGAATCGCTTTTCGCCGGTTCGATTCATGTCG
>DATBYL010000142.1:0-19825 GCA_036513735.1 Candidatus Acidiferrales bacterium | reverse complement strand
ACGAGCCGAGGCCAACAGATGAGCCGCCCGCCGACAAAACTGAGCGCAAGAAAAAAATCTCTCACCAAATCCAAGACATTAAAAAACTCCAAGTCTTCAGCCGAAAGTCTTAAGGCTCCGAAGCTGTCCGCCCCCTGGAGTGAAAAAGCCAAAGGCTCCGTCACTCTCCATTTAGAATCTCTGCACGGAAGACCTTTCACCGAATCAGAACTAATTGACGGACTCAACGAAGACCTCCGTGACGCATGGCAAAAGCTTCGTGCCTTTGCCGCAAGTCTCGGCCCTCAGCGTATCTACGCGTCCGCGCTCTCAATCATGTTCGCAAGGAAGGTCAGTTATTTCTTCGTGAGACCGAAGAAAACATTCATCGAAGTTTGGATCTTCCTACCCCACACAATCGATGAACTCAAATTCACGTCCAGCGCCACTAACAAAGTAAGGTATTGCAACCTCTTCAAGCTAGTTCACGCCGACCAGGTAGAAGAGCCTCTCACCGACTGGCTCCGCGAAGCCTTCGATTTCGCCCATCGCTAAACGCCGAACCGACGCACAATGCATTTCGGATCCACTTCAACTGTAAGTGCCCCATTTCCGCCAGCCCCAAATCGTATGTCCCTGATATCCCTAGCCTTAACCGAGTCTGGACGTCAGCCCGCAATAACCCAAATTTCAAAAAACGCGTACCCCCCACCCCTATTTTGCGATGTGTGTGCTAATAAATGACTTAGCTCAGGTTTTGAACCGTGTTTTGAACTTGTAGAGCTACCCTATTCGCGCACGTGGAGTGCGCGGCCGACGGGGCGCGATTCGCTGCGGCCCCGCGACGCTTCAAAGACCGTAGCATCTCGGGTTTTGTGATTTGCTCAGTCCTAGTAAGACAGCATCCGAATCCTCAAAATCGCCCCACCACCACAACCGCCAAAAAACAAAAAACCCGCGCCACCAGCGCGGGTCTCTGCGTCCTTCCTCATCTTTTCTCTGCGAATCTCTGCGTACTCAGCGTCTCTGCGTTAAGAGATCTTCTGTATTTTCCTATCTTTTTCCATCCCCAAAAAGTGCATTATAATGCACTTTTCGCCAAAATCCCCTCTCAACATGCATTATAATGCACTTTTGGACCTTACTCGCCCATCCCTACCCGAAAATTTACGGAGGCGGGCGGAGTCGCGCGCGGTCTGTGCGCGCCCTGAGCGAAGCCGAAGGGAACCCCCGATCAACGCTTGCTTTTTCGCATGGCTCCAGCCTTGGTTCTCCCGTTTGCGCGCGGAAGATAGTGAGTCGTGGATTTCAGTCCAAACAAGAAAAACGGGCCTGCGTCGGGCGGTCTAATCGGCACCCTTGCCGGAATTGTGCTCGGCGCAGCGGCGATCGGGATCTTCCGCAACTCCGACGTAAAATGAATCGTCGGCGCAACGCAAAATGTAGCAGCAATGCATTTTGATTATTTGTGCCCCTCGGCTCGCCCCGGCAAAGTTCGCCGGGATTCGCTCGGGACAAAATTTTCAGAACCGGAAAATTTTGGAGGCGGGGGGAGTCGAACCCCCGTCCGAAAAGCGCTACGACACGAAGCCTACATGCTTAGCTCTGTTCAGGTGTGCGGCCAAACTCTTGCGAGCTTGCCGCCCGTTCGCCTTCCGCGCTCAGAACGAGCAAGAAATGCGGCCGACTAGTCCGATTGGTCTCGCCTGGCGCTCCGGACCGAAACGCTTTGGCCAGCCTGCTGTGTGACGTCTCGATTCAAGCCCGCAAGCAAAGCTCAAGGAGACGGGTGCTTAATTAATTAAGCAGCCAGTGCCATTTGTGTATTGGCAGTTCTAGTTTTCCACCTGGTTGCGGGTAGGTGGTGCCCGGCATGCCTTCGAGCCGCGACAGCTTCCGTCGAAACCGTGTCGCCCCCGTGGTCGCACCTATTTTACCACTTCTGGCTAGTCAATGTTCGCCGCTGATTTTTCCGCCGCAGCCAGACAGTGTTGCTGTAGCAAACGCGTACTTACAGCTTATTGACAACCCCAACGGCCCCTCCGAGAATCAAACTAGAGGTCTCTTCTTTTCATTTGGAGAGAACGCCAAAATGACGCCCGATTCCAGTTCGATGGATCAAGCCGTATCGCGAGCGATACGCGCAAATCTCGAGAGTCTTCAGCGGCAGTCTGAAGAATTGCATCAGGCTGTTGCAGATTTAATTTCCGCGTGCGCCTCAAGCCGTCCGGCGAATGCGCTTTCCGCAACACTGCGCGCGCAATCCACTGCGGCCGCGCTCGGCGCATCGCTCGAAGTGCTCGGAAGATTTATTGCGTCGGCCGGGCAAGCTTCGCGCCGCGCTGACGATTACGCTCCACGCGAAATGGAAACTGTTCGCGCGATTCCCGTGCCCGTTCATGAAACTCCGGCAGCGCCGGAACGTCCCGCGCCTTCCGCTCCGATTCCGATGAGCACTGTAAGCGCGCCAATTTCTGAAGCCGCGGATATTTCTTCCGACGAAAATATTTCTTCCAGCGCGCCGCCACCGACGACAATTGATGGATCGAAATACGAAAGCACTTCCGTTGACAGTGCTGTTGAGGAAGAGGAAGTTTCCGAAATTGAAGAGCCCGTTCTTCCGGAGCAAGAACTTCCTGTTCAAGAATCAAATGTGGAATCGCAAACGGAAACATTTTCGGAAGCGACATCCGCGAGCGCCGCAACTTCAGACGCGGGCGCATTCGACGTCGCATCGCTGCCGCAGGATCAGCAGGAAATGCATCGCCGCGCGAATCGAGTCGCAAAAGTTTCAATGCAGGATATCCAGTTGCTCAAACCCAAGCAGGTGCAAGAAGGGCGCGAGCAGCATGACATCTGCATTCGTCTAAAAGATGAAATCGGGAAGGCACGTAAAGAATATGAACGCAGGTTTCAACCTATACTTGGTCATGGTACCGACTATTTTTATCATTGGATGGTGGAAGTGCTCGGCAAGGGAGATCCTGAAACCCTTGGCGAATATCCCTACTCGTCCCAACCAGTTCAGCAGTAGAATCCCGTCCATGGATTCTAATTCTGACGCGCTGTTGCAGCCGCGTCTGGCGACACATTTGTCGAAGCGCGCCGCGATTATTTTCGCCGCGCTGATTTGCGTTTGCGCATTCGCGCCGATGATCCGCGCGCAAACGCAGACACAGTCGCAGACTCAAACGCAAACGCCGCCAGCGAAAAAGCCTGCGTCCACGACGAAGGCTCCTGCAACTACGAAATCTTCAGGGGCGAAAAAAACTGTTGCGCCGTCTGCGCCCGTAACTGGAAAAGTTGACCAGCAGCTAAATATTCTTGCTCTCGCGTTGCGCGATAAGCCTTCCGCCGTTGCCGAACAGCATCTCGCGGATTTTGCGCAGGCTCATGCGAAAGATGAATACGGTCTGTACGCAAATCTCGCACTTGGCCATTACAGTCTGGATCACAATCATATTCCCGAAGCGCTGAAATATTTTGCCACTGCTGAGCAGCGCCCTTCGCGTTTGGAAGAATATGCGATGTTCTGGCACGCGCAAGCGCTGCGCCAGTTCGGCCACAATGAAGAGGGAATCACTGAGCTTGCCGCGTTCCGCAAAGAATTTCCGGATAGTGTGCTGAGCGACCTCGCCGTGCAATCCTTCGCGGAAGGGACAATCGCGCTGGGAAATTCGCAAAGCGCCGCTGCCGCGCTTGACGGGTACGCGCGCACATCGCAGAAATCCGTTTTGCTTTTGCTCCGTGCGCAAGCCCGTGAAAAATCCAGCAGCAACATTGCCGCCGCGAAAGATTATCTGGCGCTCTATTATGGTTTTCCGCTTAGCGACGAAGCACGCGCTGCCGGGCAGCGCATTCCGGAATTAAGCCGCCAGCTCGGTGATGCATTCCCCAGCGTTTCACTCGCGCAACAGCAGGCGCGTGGCGAGGCGCTTTTTGGCGCGCATCGTTGGCGTGAAGCGCGTCAGGAATATGAAGCCGAATTGCCGCAAGCAGGTGGCGCGGATCACGATCACGCCGAGCTTCGCATCGAGCAATGCAATTCTTCGCAAGGTGGCGGCGCGTCCGCATTAACTTCGCCGAAATTTACGGACGCCGACGCAGAAGCCGAGCGGCTCTATTCACTTTCGCAAGCGTATCGCAACGAAAAGCACGAAAAAGAAATGATCGAGGCGATCACCGAAGTTGCGCAGCGCTTTCCGCAAAATCAGTGGACCGCCGAAGGGCTTTTTGTAGCAGGGAATTACTATTGGGTTTTGCTGAATCGTCCACTCGCCGCTGATTATTATCGCCGCGCAGTTGACGCCGCTCCGACGGGCAAAGAAGCGCCGATCGCCGCGTGGCGTTATGCCTGGGCCGCTTACATGGATCGCAAACCCGAAACAGTTTCGCTTCTTGAAGCGTTCGTCAAGACTTATCCGACATACAACGCCGTGCCGGACGCGCTTTACTGGCTTGGCCGTACCGCCGAGCGCGCTGGAAATCTACCGCTCGCGCGAAGTTTTTATGTGAAGGGCGCACAACGTTTCCCGCAAACATTTTTCGGATTGCGCGCCGCGGACAAAGTTGCCGCGATTGGTTCGCAGCCGCTTGAGCCTGCCGAAATAATCGCCGCAGTTCCCGACGCCCAGCCAATCGTCGCGCTTGACGCGCCGATTCCGCCGGAAGTGGAACCTCGTTGGCTTCGCGCCACCGCGCTGCGCTTGATTGGATTTGACGCTAGCGCCGAACTCGAACTGCGTACCGCGTACGGAATTTCGCCCGCGCCGCGATTGCTTCTTGAGGCCGCGCAATCCGCAACTGCCGCGGATCATTTCGGCGTTGGCATTACTCTCGCCCGGCAAGCGTATCCACAGCCGGACGCGCGACATGTGGAAGACATGCCCGCGTCCGTCGCGCACGTACTTTATCCGTTGCCGTTTTTCTCCAGCGTTTCAACCGCCGCGTCGCGCGATCACGTTGATCCGATGATCGTCGCCGGCGTGATGCGCCAGGAATCCTCATTCTTGCCCGACGCAGTTTCCCGCGCCGGAGCCGTTGGACTGATGCAAGTGTTGCCGAAAACCGCGCCACATCTTTCCAAGCGGCTGAATCTTCGCTATTCGCGCGCGAAATTATTTGATCCTGATTACAACGTACAGCTCGGCACGCTTTATCTGGCCGATTTGATTACACAGTTTGGCGTGGAAGGCGCGCTGGCCGCGTACAACGCGGGTGAAGACCGCTCAAAATTGTGGAAGTCCGAAAAAAATTATGACGACGTCGCGGAATTTGTGGAGTCGATTCCGTTCACGGAAACGCGTGACTACGTGCAAATCGTTATGCGCAACGCACAAATTTATCGCATGTTGAATCCGGCGCAGGCTGTGGCAAGCGCAGCGCCAACCGCCGCGCAAGAAAAATCCAGCTCGACGAAAACCGTCGCCGCAAAATCCAAAGCTCGGGGTGCGTCCTGAACGCTGCAACGCCCGCGAATCCAACGTCAAATAGTTCTGCTCCAAATCTTCAATCCGCCGCGCGAAATGCGCTGAGTGATAAAGCCGCTCTTTTCACCGAGTCTGTAATTCGAGAAATGACGCGCCTGGCCACGAAGCACGGCGCTGTGAATCTCGCGCAAGGTTTTCCGGATTTCCCCGCGCCAGCCGAAATTAAACAGGCCGCGAAAGAAGCCATCGATCGTGATGTGAATCAATACGCGATTACCTGGGGCGCAAAATCCCTGCGCAATGCGATCGCGGAAAAATTCCATCGGACACAGGGCGTTGAAATTGATCCCGAACGCGAAGTTACGGTTTGCTGCGGATCCACTGAAGCGATGATGTCCGCGATGATGGCCATTATTAATCCGGGCGACGAAGTGATTGTGTTTGAGCCGTTCTACGAAAATTATGGCCCTGATGCAATTCTGAGCGGCGCTACACCGCGCTTTGTGAAGTTGAAAGCGCCGGATTGGACGTTCGATCGCGATGAACTTGCGCGTGCGTTCACTCCGCAGACCAAAGCGCTGATTCTGAACACGCCGAATAATCCTACGGGAAAAGTTTTCACGCGCGAAGAATTGGAGTTTATTCGCGATCTTGCGATTCGCGCGAACGCGTACGTCATCACCGACGAAATTTACGAACACATTTTGTACGACGGGGCGACGCACATTTCTATGGCGAGCCTTGAAGGTATGCGTGACCGTACCATCACAATTAACGGCATGTCCAAAACGTATAGCGTGACGGGATGGCGCGTTGGTTGGGCGATTGCGTCGCCGCAAGTGACGGCAAGTATTCGCAAGGTTCACGATTTTCTTACGGTAGGCGCGGCGGCGCCGTTGCAGGAAGCAGGCGCGCTTGCTCTAGCGCTACCCGATTCATATTACGAGCGATTGGCCGCTACATATTTAACGAAGCGCGATTTCACGGTTGAAATGTTGACGAAAGCAGGGCTTCGCTGCTTTGTGCCGCGCGGCGCTTATTACATCATGACGGACATTTCCGCGTTTCATTATCCGGATGACGTTTCTTTTTCGCGTTACCTCGTAGAAGAGATTGGCGTGGCTGTTGTTCCGGGTTCTAGTTTCTTTAATAAGGCTGTGGACGGACACTCGATTGTTCGGTTTACGTTTTGTAAAAAAGAAAGTACGCTGCAAGCCGCCGCTGATCGTCTCGCCAAGCTTCGCCCGCGATAAAAACTTTGCCGAGCGATGGGATCCGGGAATGGATGCTACTTGTTCGTGGCGACCACTCCAATCCAGTGAGGACCGTCGCAGCCGGCGAACGAGTTCGAGAGCAGGTGAGAATGTCCGTTGTCAGAGAATCCATCGAAAACGCGAACATCGTCGACCACGAATTTCCCCTTCTCAGATACCACTCGGGTCGCAATTCGCCAGGAGTTATTTCCGTAAAAAGCTCTACTCCCGTGTCCAAGGTCGATATAGTCATGTTCCAGGTCCACATACACCAGAAATGACCCATCGTTCTGCTTCTCTTTACTTTGGACGAGTGCATAGATGGGCGAGGCGTGGTTGTCTTCACCCGAGAAGAAGCCGGACTTTAACCACGCAGGTTTTGGAGTACGGTCGGTCGTTGCGTGCTGACGCGCATAGTCATCCTGGCAGGCTTGTGCTGTTTGAAGCTGCTCGGTTAATCGCCTGCTAAGAAGGGGCCAGATAATCGCCATCTCCGCGCCCGCCGGGATGCCAATTGGGTGGCGGGCCACTATCTCCTCGTACAGCTTTCGCACCCCATCTGTGATCGCCGGTTGATCGAGAAGGGCTGGTAGGTCCGAGAGCCGCTCTGCACTTCCAGTCATGACAACGCTGCTCTCCACTTCAAAAACACCTATGCCTCCATAGAGTTGAGGGTGGCCAACGATTCCCTTGCCAGTCGTTCCGACCTGAACCAGGAAAAAGCCCCCCTCACCGTTACGGCTAAACCCGATCCGGACGCAGAGCGGATATTCTTCGCTCGGAGAGCCCGGTTTCAGATCACACG
This sequence comes from Candidatus Acidiferrales bacterium, assembly GCA_036513735.1. Lineage (GTDB taxonomy): Bacteria > Acidobacteriota > Terriglobia > Acidiferrales > UBA7541 > DASTCZ01. The sequence goes on along the minus strand of DATBYL010000142.1, from coordinate 12,359 downwards.
TGGCCTCCACAGACCAATACCCGATCTGAGCGTGCGGCGGCCCTGACTGGAGCCAGTCTTCGAGGCGCTGAGAGGGCAGGGAGGGGTCCAGCGCATTGACGTCAATGGACTTCGCGTAGGCGACGACTTGCTTTTCCGTAAAGGGGAGCTGTGCTGGTAAGGACGAGGCGACTAAGAGAGACAACATCGCGAGGAAGCAGGCTTTCATCTCCACACCTCTCTCACTTCAGGCCAAGCGCGCGGCGATTCTTTCCATCTGGCCTAAATGATTTAGGTCGTGTCCGGCCATTGTTTCGACTAATTCTTTGAAGGTCATTTCGCCGCGCTCGGGATGCATCACGTGCTTTGCCATCGTCTCGGGCGGAACGCTTTTAATAAATAGAATGTTCCACTGGCGCACTGAAGAAAATACTGCGAGCGCTGCCACTCCATCATAAGCGGCGTAGCTTGTCGCCCACTTGTCCTGATCAAACGGCTGGATCACGTGATGATCCTCGGCCAAGGTTTGGCGCAGGCGGTAGGCGAAAACAATTTCGCAATCCGCCAGATGGCAGAGTATTTCGCGCGCGCTCCACTTTCCCGGAGCGGGCGCCTGTCCCAATCGGCGCGAACCGAATACGTCCGCGTACTGGCGCAATTTTTTCGCCGTCGTGGCAATCACTTCCTGTGGATCACGTTCCCCTAAATAAACTGTGTATGGATTCATGATGGTCAACATCTTATTACATCCATGTGCCGCGCCCAAAAGAATCAGCGCATGTGATAAAATCCCGGCGTTCACCGGGAGGCAGTCCGAATGTCGATGGATCTGGAATTAATTCCGCGCGGCACACGCGTTGAAAAAAATGGCGATGGAGAAGTGTTTGACATTTCGGCATCCGCCACGCGCACTTTTATTTGCACGCAGGAAATTCTCGATCAAATCGAGCAGGAATCGCTGGATCTTTCTGTGTGGGGTTCGGCGGATGGACAGACGTGGGGGACGCATCCGATCATTAAGCTTCCGCAAGCATTTTACAAAGGGGAAGAGCGGATGGTGCTGGATTTAACTATGCGGCCCGATGTGAAATTTGTTCGCGCGCATTGGGACTTAGTGCGCTGGGGACGCGTGGCTCCGTTTCCAATGTTCGTGATCGCGCTTCACGCCACGGAAATTCCCGCAATGCCCGTGACGCGCGCAACTCCGCACATTACAGTCACGCCATAACTCTTACTTCATTCGCGATAGAGTTTTCATAATTCAACGACAGGCAATTAGAGCAGGAGGATGGGGCAGGGAGCTGACGGTCGGTTGCCCTATGGAGGTAGCTCCCTACCCCGCGAGTGGTCTTAGTTCAATAGACGTAGGCGCCCCGAAAAAGGTTTCTAAATTTTCAATCAATTTGTCCGCCCAGCACTGGACATTGTAAGCAGTCACTTTCAACGCACACCGCTGCAAACCCGGATCTTACAAAAGCTCATTCGGTGTCGGCGTACGTCCAAGCGCCTTCTCAGTCTGTGCCCGCATCGCCTTCACCTGAGTAACGGACGACCCATTCGGAAACATCTTCAGGTAGGTGTTCAAATCGTCCAACACCGCCTCATTCTTGCCCTGTTGATGATGAATATTCGCCAGCAGGATATAGACAGGCGCAAAATCGGGCTTGGTATTTCGCGCGGCGAGCGCGCTATGTTCCGCGTCTGCAAATCGGCTGGTTGCGAGCAAAACGCGAGCCAATTCTATCTGTCCGTTCCACGCATCGGGCGCCATCAGCAATCCCGCGCGCACCAGTTTTTCCGAGTCGGCGAATTGCTTTTGCTCGGTCAGCAAAGCGGCCAGCGCGAAATCGGCTTCCGGAAATTTGTCATCGCTCAGCGAAGCGGAACTCCGGTAGGCGTCCTCGGCTTCCTTCTTGCGGCCGAGCTGCATCAGCGCGACGCCCTGATAGTAGGCGGCTTCATAGAAATCGGGCGCCATGATTAATACTTTTTGAAAAAATGGCAGGCTCGCAGCGGCCTGATTCTTCTTGAAGAGCGCATCCATCCCCTGATGCAACGCGTCTTGCGCGCCCGGAGGCAATCCCAATTCTCGCGCCGAAACTACCGGTGCCGGCACGGCTGCCGCCGCCATCGCAGACGGCTTATCGCTCGGTGCCGCCACCAGCGCGGTATAAATTATGGGGCCCGGGTACCCGTACAATTCCTCCGAATGCCGTTCCGTCTTGTAACCTTCGACCTCAATCGTAATTACGTACCGTCCCGGCGGTATCTGAGTGGTGGCCCACTTGCCGTCAACGCCGGTGAAATACGAATCAAAAAGTTGGCCAGCGTCTGTCCTGACTTCTACTTTCACGTGCGCTGCCGGTTTGTTATCGGCTTGATATACAACAGTCCCGCTAATGTTTGCCGGCGTGGTCGATCCGGGTATACCTCTTCCCGCCTGCGAAAATGCCGCCGCAGAAAAAATTAGTAGGATGACGGAAAATATCAGGAAACGCGTGAAGCGTTGCATACATCGCCTCCTCAATCTTATCCACAATAATAACATGCCGCCGTGACAACTACTGCTGCGGTTGCTCCGGCGTGTGTCCCAGGGCCTTTTCCATTTGAGACTTGATGAGCCGGGCCTGGGCGCTGGCCGGTCCATCGGGTTCGAGTTTCAGATATGCGCCGACATCGTCGAGCACTGCTTCATTTTTGTGAAGCTGCATGTGAATATTCGCGAGAATTAAATAGAGTCCCGGAAAATCAGTCTTGCGTTTTCGCGCTTCGATGCCATTCGTTTCCGCTTCGGCGAATCTTCCTTCGCCGAGCAGCGCTCGCGAGAGTTCGTAATATCCGCGCCACGCTTCTGGATCCGATTGCAGACCTTCGCGTGCCAACTTCATCGCGTCGTCAAATTGTTTCTTGTCGGTCAGCAGCGAAGCCAGCGCGAAGCAAGGCTCGGCGTAATGATGTTCGCTTACTTCGATTGATTTGCGGAATGCCGATTCCGCTTCGGTCAACTGCGTCTGCTGCGTGTAGGCAATTCCCTCGAGGTAATATCCGTCGTAAAATCCCGGCGAAATTTCCAACACTTTTTTGAAAAACGGAAGGCTGCCGGCGGGATCGTGCTTTTGATACAGGCGCTCCTTGCCCTTGGCGAGCGCGTCCTGCGCTTTCGAGGGCAAGCTCAATTCGCGCGCGGAAATCGGAGATCCGTTAGCGTCGCCGGTTCCGAATTCTGGCCGGGCCCCATCGGATTTGTGCAGCGCGATATTTGCCGTGAGGGAAGGGATTGTGGTGAGGCGCGCATCCTGCTGTACCGGCTGAAAACCTTCGACCTTGATGGTCAGAACATAATTATTGGCGGGAAGATCCTCAAAATTATATTGGCCGCTTGTATCTGAATATGTGGTGCTTATAATTTGTCCGGCTTCGGTGCTCAACCGAATTGCGACGTTGGCCATCGGCGAATGGTCGGCATCGTTTGTAATTTTGCCGAAAATTTCGTGGCGGACACCGACCGGGCCGTTGCGTTGCCCAGAAAGCTGCGCAGAAAGCGGTATAGCGATGGAGAGGATGAATAAGGAAAGGACGATGAATCGTGCGAATGTGCGCACGGGGGTCTCCTTCTGTTGGGGAGATTCTAACATGGAGATGACGCGAGGGATGTTACGTGTCGATTACATTTTGTGTGTTTGTGCGGCTGGCACAGACTGAAGCCTATGCTACAGGTCGACGGTTTGTTTATATTGCGCGACGCTGGCTTTCCAGCCGGGGCGAGCGTTCACGAGTTTTTGAAATGCGAGAGCTGCTGCCGGCTCTCCATGCACGAGATAAGTTTGGCGCGGCGGCACGGCAAATCCGGAAATCCATTTCACCAATTCGCTTTGACCCGCGTGGGCTGAAAATTGTTTCATGTCCACAATTTCCGCCAGCACGGGCACGCTTTGTCCCATCACATGAAAGGATTTCACGCCGTCCTGAAGCGCGCGGCCGCCGGTTCCTTCGGCTTGGAATCCGCAGAGGAGCACGGCGTTTTTTGCATCGGGCAATCTTTGCGCCAAGTGATGTAGCACGCGGCCACCAGCCGCCATTCCGCTTGCGGAAATAATGATGCACGGATCTTTCACGTTATTGATGGCCTTCGATTCATCGGACGTGCGCGTCATGTGAACGGTATGAACGGCGAGCGGATCGCCTGCCGTCATTTCCTCATTAAACTCTTTGCTGTTTTCCTCGGGATGCTTCATGTAAAAATCCGTCACGTTAATGGCCATGGGACTATCGACATAAACCGGCAGAACTGGAATCCGCTTGGCCATAGCAAGTCTGTGCAGTACGTACATGATTAGTTGCGTGCGATCCACGGCGAACGCGGGAATCACAATTACTCCGCCGCGCTTCACCACGCGATTCACGACGTCAGCCATTTCGTCGTAAGGCGAATCAAGCGGATGATCGCGATCGCCGTAGGTTGTTTCGCACAATAAAATGTCCGCGGGCATCGGCTGCGCCGGACTATTCAGGATCGGACCGCCGTAGCGGCCGATATCGCCGGAAAACATCACCACAGTTTTCTTGCCGCCTTCCGTGATGGCCAGTTCCAAACTCGCCGAACCTAAAATGTGGCCGGCGTCATGTTGACGCACAGAAAATTCTGGGCTGATCGTGAACCAGTCTGTGCGTGAGTTCTCGACAAATCTCGACAAACACTGCTGGGCCTCCGCTTCGGTATAAAGTGGAAGCGCCGGCTTGTGCTTACTGTAGCCTTTTTGTTGAGCGCGGCGAGCGTCTTCTTCCTGCAAATATCCTGAGTCGGGCAAGAGGATTCCGCAAAGTTCCTTGGTCGGCGCGTTGGAAAAAATCGGGCCTTTGAAACCTTCCTTCAAAAAGCGGGGAATCCATCCGGTGTGATCGAGATGCGCATGCGTCAGGACCAACCAATCCACCGACGCAGCTTCGGGCATCGGCTCCCAGTTGCGCTGCTTCAAGTCCGTGCCGCCCTGGAAGAGTCCGCAGTCCACCATCAAGCGCTTGCCGTTTGCTTCCACCAAATATTTTGATCCAGTGACAGTTCCTGCCGCGCCCAAAAAAGTTAGTTTGGCCATAGGCCACGCATTGTATTTCAGTTCTGAAATTTGCGCCAATTGGTGCGCGCATACGCGAAACATTTCGGCGGATTGTTTTTAATTGAAAAACGCACCGACAAGAGTGCCGGTGCTACCAACTCATCGCCGGGGCTTCTACTTGAATGTCGTGCGGCAAGTACATGATTGTTGGGATACCTCAATTAGGTCGACTGGAGTTCAATAGAGTCAGGAGGAAAACGAAATGTTAATCATCCTGTTGGTCGTGCTTCTGGTGCTCAGCCTTGGCAGCGCTCCGGCTTGGCCGTACAGCCGCAATTGGGGCTATTACCCAAGTGGAGGGCTCGGCCTCGTCGTCGTAATTCTGCTGATCCTTTTGCTGCTTGGAAGAATATAGAGCCCCTGTTCTCGCTGAGATTCATTTCGCCGGGCGGGCCGGCTTCTATTCGGTTGGTCCGCCCCCTGCGCCGTAAATCCGCTTACAATATTTCCGCTCGCAATTTCATTTCACCTTACAATTTTGCGAATACGGCATTTACCTGATTGCCGTTGCGCAGCAGTCTGAAAGAATGCTTGAGGAGGGATTCATGGCCGCATCTACTTGGAGAGGCTCGCTCAGTTTCGGGCTGGTGACATTTCCGATCCGGCTTTACGCGGCGGCGAGGAGCGAGCGGACGTATCTGCATCAACTGCACAATAAATGTCACACGCGATTGGGGCAGCCTCTGTTTTGTCCGACGTGCAATCGCATCGTCGGCCGGGACGAAGTGATTAAAGGATATGAATATGAGGAAGGGAAGTACGTGTTGGTGGATCAGGAAGACCTAAAAAACATTACGCCGAAGTCAGGGCGAGTGATGGAAATTCTTGCGTTCGTGAAGGAAGATCAGATCGATCCCATCTATTTTGATTCTTCGTATGTGGCGCTGCCTGAAAGGGATGCTGACAAACCGTATCAGATTTTGTTGAAGGCGCTTGAGGACACTCATCGCGTGGGGATCGCCACGGTAACGATGCACCAGCGGGACTACACCGTTTTCATTCGGCCGCGCGATAACGGGATTACCGTGCACACCATGTATTTCCAGAACGAGATTCGTCAGGTGCCGGGCTACGGAGAAAAACCGAAGGATTTGCATGTGAAGCCGCAAGAAATAAAATTAGCGGAACAATTGATTGAGACGCTGTCTGAAGATTTTAATCCGAAGCAGTACCACGACACATTTCAAGATAGGCTGCGGGAATTGGTTCAGGATAAGCAAAAAGGAAAGACATTTACTGAGAGAGCCGTGCCGCGTCACGCGAAGGTGATTGACATGATGGACGCGCTCAAGAAAAGCTTGCGCGAGTCTGGAGAGACTGGGAAACGCCGGAGCGGTTCCAAGGGAACTGTCCATACGATGCGATCGGTTCGGAAGGCGAGCTGATCTGCGCTGGCAAACTCGTTGTTATCTCGTTTGGCAAAGTGTACGATACCCGCGCAAGCACTCATCGTTCGTGATTTTTATTCACTGGAGCCGCTATGCAGTTCAATAAAAAATATGCAATCGCAATTCTAAAAACGTTCGCCGCTGCGGTGACACTTTTTCTTTTAGCCTATCGCGCAGCGCCGGCGGCGCCTGTCTATGCCGCAATCGATGGTGTGCGTGCGGCAATTCCGGCGCCGCAGACAGCTGATGCTACTTGCAATGTGGTTCTCGCGGCGCTGGATAAGAACTTGACGGTTCCGTATCACATGTACATGACGCAAACCGGCGCGGCAATGCCGAACGGAAAACCAATGAACACGGAAATGGTTTTTGCGGGCGGGAAGCGCTACGTTCTGTACGACGGAAAATGGATTGTGAGCGATATTTCCGATGACGACATGAAGGCAATGCAACTGAAAGCGCGGCAGACGGCGAAGAATTTGTCCTGCCACTATGTGAAGGATGAAACGGTGAATGGTGAAAACGCGGCTCTGTTTGCTACGCACGGCGAATCAGAGCACGGCAAAGACGACAATCAGATTTGGATTTCCAAATCGAAAGGATTGATCGTGAAACAGGAAACGGATATCGATATTGGCGCGGGGCGGCCGAAGACGCACATGTCTGTGCGGTATGAATATGGGAATGTTCAGGCGCCGAAGATGTAGGGCGTGTCGCTCGGAGGCGAAGCACACATACACGAATGTCTATGCTACGCAGGCGGTTTGGAACTGAGCCGTGTGCTATCTTTGCAGAATGGCTGAAGGACGAAGTAATCGAGCGGCGAAAATATTCGCGGCAGTTGTTTTTTTCGGAGTGAGCGCGTGGAGTGTCGGCGCGCAGCAGTGTTCAGTGAAGCCTACCGTTATTCCACTTGGTGAGACTGTGCGCGTACAATGCAAGGCTGTTGCGAGCAGCGGTGATGCGGCTGGCGCAGTCGTAGCGATGGCGCGATTGAAGGATCGTTCCATAAAGATGTTCAAGCAGAAGGATGGAACGTGGTTTGGGTTGATGCCGATTGCGGAAGCGGATATTCCGGGTGCCTACTCGGTGGAATTTCTGGCTGCAACCGGCGAGACGATTGATTCCGCGAAGTTGACGATTCGCCCCACGGTTTTTCCCACGCAGAATGTGAATCTGGCGCCGCAAATTGAGGAGTTGAAGTCGTCGCCGGAAGAACGCCAAACATTGGCGGCATTTCGTGATTCAGTTTCGGATGAAAGATTCTGGGATGATCCGCTGGTGGCACCGGTTACGGGATGCATGCTTTCTCCTTTTGGCGTGAAGCGTCTTCACAATGGAAAGCCTACTGGCGAATTTCACGGGGGAGTAGATCAGCGGGCGGCGGCGGGAAGTCCGATTCACGCGGCGGCCAGAGGCGAAGTGAAAATCGCGCAGCCGTTCACGGTGCTGGGCGGCGCGGTGGGGATCGATCATGGGCAGGGATTGGAGACGATGTATCTGCACATGTCAAAAATTGCCGTGCAGCCCGGCGCGCGAGTGAATAAAGGCGACGTGATCGGATACGTTGGCGCAACGGGACGCGCGAATGGGCCGCATCTTCATTGGCTGATTGACGTGAACGGAGTTCCGGTGAATCCGCGGCAGTGGGTGACGCTTGTGGCGTGCGGTGCCACTCCGGCGAAAGCAGCGCCTGTTGTGAAACATTAATTTGCAGTCGTGCTTCAAATTCACAGTCGTGTTGCGCGAGTCCAATTTGTAAGTTTGGATGTTAGATGGGAGAATCCGTGTCATGAAAAAACTGACATTGCTATCCATTTATGTGTTGGGAATCGGAATCGCGCTGCAGGTTCCTGTGGCGAGCGCGCAGACCGGCGCGTCGGGCACGACGACGAAGCCGCCAGCGACGCAATCCACTACGCCCGGTGCTGCAGCGGCGAAACCGCCTGCGGCGAAGCCACCGGCGGTTGGTCAAGTCACGCTGAAGGATGAGAAGGCGAAGACGAGTTACGCGCTGGGAATGAATCTTGCACACACAGTGAAAATGCAGCCGCTCGATTTGGATAGTGCTGCGTTTATTCAGGGAATTAAAGATGTGCTAGCCGGCGGAAAAACGCTGATGACCGAAGAGGAAATGGCGGCGGCTCTGACGGTGCTGCAAACCGAAATGAATGCGAAGGCAGCAGACGAGGCGAAAAAATTGGGCGAAACTAATAAGGTGGAAGGCGCGGCGTTTCTGGCGGCGAATAAAACAAAAGAAGGAGTGGTCACGCTGCCGAGCGGTTTGCAGTACAAAATTATTACGGCGGGAACCGGACCGAAGCCCACTGCGGCGGATACGGTGGTATGCAACTATCGCGGAACTCTCTTGAACGGCACCGAGTTTGATAGCTCTTACAAGCGCGGCCAGCCGACTCCTTTTCCTGTTGGACGAGTGATCAAGGGCTGGACCGAGGCGCTGCAACTGATGCCCGTCGGATCCAAATGGCAACTTTTCATTCCGGACGACATGGCATACAGCAATCATCCGCCACCGGGCAGCGGCATCGGACCAAATGCCACGTTGATTTTTGACGTGGAATTGATTTCGATTCAGGGCAAGTAAAGCGCGAGAAACTTCGCGCTCCTGCTGCGAATTGAGAAAAACCTCACGCCTTCTTAGTTGCTTTGATGAGCAGCAGACGCTTCGGCGCTTTTCTGCGCCATGCCGTGCGCAGCGCAGCTTCCAAAATATCACGCGGAACTTTTGCGAGAAGCACTCGCGTCGAGCCTTTGCGTCCCCATCCGCCGGGAACGGGCGAAAATATTTTCGGCGCGTCTTCGATCATGCCGGCTTGTTGTTCTGGTGTCAGCAGCAGGACGCCGAAGCCCTCATTTGCGAGACCGAGTGTTGCGAAGATTTTTCCGTCCACACGGAAATCGGCGTGGCCGAAGTGTTGGCTTTCCACCGCTTCGGGCAAGCTTAAGGAGATGCGTTGAAAATCTTTCGGCGTCATGGCGTTTGCCTCCGCTTGCGTTGCATCATTGCGCAAATCTATCAGGACAAATTGCGGGTTGGCAATATTCATGGCGCTGATTTGGAGCAACCGAAATGAAGCGGCCAAAACTTCCGCGTGTCTCGGACGAAATGCGGCGCATGTGTGTGATGCTCGGCGCGGAAATTCTGCGCTGGCCTGACGTGCGTACCAACCCAATGTTCGGAATGCGCGCGTATTATCGCGGGAAAACAGTTTTCGCGCTAATTCCGGATAAGCGCGCGTTCGACGATGCTGATTCCATCATGTACAAAATGGCGAAGGCTACGGATAAGAAAGAAGGGAAGAAGTGGAAGCCGTTTAAGCTGACGACGGCGGAAGAATTAGGCGCGGCGCTGGATATTTTGGACAAGGCGTATAGAAAAGCAAGGACGACTGCGCTCAAGAAATAATGTGCGCTACGGGCGATTTCTTCGTCCAACCGTTACCTTTTGTTGACTCCCCGTTTCGTTTATACCTTTTCCATCGTTACTGCGGTTAAACTGGGCACCGTCTACTTCGGACCTCAGATGCCCTCTGCCATCCACCGCGCGATCCCACTAATTATCGTTCTTATTGCCGTCGTGTTGGTGGCACCACTGTCCGCGCGAGCGCAGACTTCCGCGCTGGCACAATCGCAAATCCAATCGACAATCACTGATAAGCCCGAGGCGCCGATTGCCTTTGTCAATGTTGAGATGTATCGCGATGCACCATCCGACGTCGAGTTCACTTATGCAACGCGCCTGACGCAGAAATACAATTTCGCGAAGATCCTGTCGGCCGCGCTCGGTTGCGAGCTTCAGGACAAGCATGTTTCGCCGAACGACGACGGAACGTCGGAGCTGGACGCGCAATGCGATCTTCCGACGCGTCGAACTCTGCTCACTCACGCGGCAGAAATCGATCCCGGGCCTTTTGAGGAATTGCAGCGGGGGGAAAGTGATTATGACATAGGCATCATCATACGAATGCCGCGCGATGATGTCGCGCGCTGCGATCCGACGCCGTCTGAGACGCCGCACATTTCAGATAGGGCGCTTTGCATCTATATATTGAAGAACGACGCTCAAGTTCGACAGCGTCTACAGTTTAGTTTCGGTTACAGCCGCGCTCACGCCACCCGGATTTTTTCGCTGTTGACGATTCTACTTCTCGCGCCAATTGCACTTACGTTCTGGTATCGGAAGCGTGCGCTGAACGTGCCGGAGGAAGTGCGGCCCGCTCTTTCATTTGCTCACAGAAGATTTCTCACGTGGACGTCAACGCTGGGAGCGCTGGCCTGGTGGACCGCGATCGACTTGCTGCACGCCAATGATTACGTTGCCTTCGCCGTTCCGCCGACAAAGTGGACTGATTCGTTTGCAACCGATGTACTTCCATGGATTTTGTTATGGATACCCGCGCTCGCCGTGTACTTCCTGTGCCTGGTGCTTTCCTCTCCGTTGCAAACGCTGCGCGGCACGAATCACACGCAACGCGAAATATACGGCCGATCATTCTGGTCTATCGCGCGATTCGCGCTTCCTTTTTCATTTCTCGCACTTGCGCTCGCAACGATGGGAAAATCGCCGCAAATTGGATTTTTGTTCGTTGCCATTTCTTTTCTTTCAGGCGGACTTGCGCGGCGGCGCTTCGCACGAGCGTACGGCATGGAACTTCACGCGCTCACATCAGGTGAACTTCGCGATCGCGCTTTCGCAATGGCGCAAGCCGCCGGCACAAAACTCAATCAGCTCTATGTTCTTCCGATGGAGCGCATGCGCGTGGCGAATGCGTTTGCGCACGTTGCTCATAATATTTTTCTGACGGACTATCTGGTGAAGAATTTGAGCAGGCGTGAGGTCGACGCAATTCTCGGCCACGAAATCGCTCATTTGCAGAAGAAGCATATCGGACGGCGGATGACCATGACAATTGCCGTCATGTTCGGATTCGGCTTCGGTGCGGCATATAGTGAATCCTGGTTTCCTCGTGCATTTCCACTCGGCCCAATATTTTTGGCGCTGTTATTTCTGCTGCTCTATTTCACATCACGCCGGAACGAATTTGCAGCCGACGCGGGCGCTGTGAAATTAACGGGAGACGCCGAAGCGATGATCACCGGCCTGGCGAAACTCTCACTCCTCAACACGATGCCACTTCATTGGGGCAAAGTTGACGAGAAATTGTTGACGCATCCTTCGACGCTGAGAAGAATTAAAAAACTTGCACGCGAAGGTGGAATCCCCGAAGAGCGAATCCCCGAACTTCTTAGTCAGGCGAAGCTGCCGCCGGCCGATGTTTATTTAATTCCGGCCACCGCGCTTCCGGCGGGCAAGATTTTTTCCACGCGGTACAAGAACCGCATTACAAAACAATACCTGTGGGCTAGCGCATTGACGGGCGCATTAATCCCCAGCCTGATTGTTTATGCGTCGCAGTGGGGCCGCACGGGCAGTCCGCTGATGTGGACGACTTATGTGACGGGATTTGTGCTGACGATCGCGGCGGAAACTTTGATCGCGAAATCTTTTGCGAGGCGGGGCCTTCCGAAACTTGAGTACCCGCTACGAGAAAAAGCCAAATCGGAGGGCGCGGTTCTTGGTGACCGTAACGGACTTTACGTGAGTCTCGCGCCGGATTCGGCGCCGCGAATTTATGAAGGGAACTGGGCCTGGGATTTGGGTTTTCTTTCCGTCACGCCAAATGAATTAATTTACTGGGGCGAGGAAGCGCGTTTCGTACTGCGACGCGAGGAAATTATATCCTTGTCAGTAGGTCTCGGGTCGGTGAGCTGGTTTGAGAATTCAACTGTATACGTAACGTGGCGAGACGTTTCCGGCCGCGAGATGAAATTTCACCTCCGGCCGTTGCAGGCTTAC
>DATBYL010000141.1:0-2430 GCA_036513735.1 Candidatus Acidiferrales bacterium | reverse complement strand
TCCGTTCCAGAATAGCTCCCCTCCGTGCAACGGGCAACTCACATCCGCGATATCCAGTCCGTCGCATTGGTCGTCGCCAAACAGTATGATAAATTGCCCGCACAACTTGGAAACGAATTTCTGGAGGTCCGCATGTCCAATTCGATTCGCGTCCGTAAGCACAGCATCGCCATGCTAATCGCGATTCTCTCGCTCGGCGCTCTCGCCGCCGCATCCACTTCGCCGCGCCTCCACGCCCAAGCTCCGGCGCAATCCTCATCTCAATCTTTCGACATTGTTCCCGTCGCTCCCGGAGTTTACGCCGCCATCGGCAAGAACGGCGTCTTCGGCAATGGCGCTTTCATCGTCGGCCCGGAAAACGTCATCGTGGTTGACACACAATATCGCCCAAGCTGGGCGCGCGATTTAATTTCCGAAATTCGTAAAGTCACCGACAAGCCCGTGCGCTACGTGATCAACACGCACTGGCACGGCGATCACACCAACGGCAACATGGCCTATGCCGCCGCGTTTGGACCAAACGTCGCATTCGTCGCGCAAACCAACACGCGCGAAGACTTGATCACCCGCGGCGCGCCGCAAATTGAATTGCAGCGAACGAAAACTCTGCCCGATGGCATCGCTGCTCTCGAAAAACAGATCGCCGATGGAAAAGACGCGAAGGGCGTAGCGCTCACAGATACAGCGCGCCAGCAAATGCAAACTCAACTGACGAATCAGAAGGCGCAGCTCGCCGAACTATTGGTCACAACCGTCACGCCATCCACGCTCACCTACGACACAAGCATGGTCATCCATCAGGGCGACCGCGAAATTCATTTGCTCCACTGGGGCAACGCTCACACACGCGGCGATACCGTCGTTTATCTTCCCAAGGAACGCGTGGTGATCACTGGCGATCTTCTGACCAACGGAATTCCCAATGTGCGCAGCGGTTATCCCGTGGAATGGATCGCCACGCTCGACGCGATCGATAAGCTTTCATGGGACGAAGCAATTCCCGGCCACGGAAATGTTCAACTCAACAAAGCGCAACTCGAGTCCCTGATCGCCTACTTCAAAGATGCCGTAGCCGCCGTGAAAGATTGCGTTGCGAAAGGTATGACGCTCGAGCAAGCCGAAAAATCCATCGATCTCTCCAAGGACAAATCCGCATTCCCGAATTTCGATACCGGCGGGAACACTTCGATGATCGAACGCACCTGGACGGAAATCACCGGCGGACCTATGCAGTAGCAAATCCCAAAGAAACGTTTCTAATCGGCGGAGTATTGGGCGCAAAAAAAAGCGTTCCGATAATCTCGGAACGCCATCAACTCATCCCCGGTAGGCGAGTCGAATTTGGACTGCACAAATCTTAGCTATGAAATCGTGGGTACAGAACCGTCAGCACCATCAAATCGGAAAGTGTGAACAGCAAGCTCGCTGCTTGCGCTTCGGCGGCTTCGGCCGCTCGGCTCAAGAATCCCAGGTGACGGCTGCGCGCCAATTCGCGCAAATCGTCCAGACCAATCCCCGTCAACGAGGAAACCTCAGTGTCGGTGAAGAGTTTCTGGCTTGACCTGACCTTGACCACTTTCGTTTCTCCGTTAGCGTTTGCTAAATCCACTCTACTACTCTGATGCAGTCACGATAATAAATGCCGCATCAATTCCCTGCAATAGTGCTTCCGTTCCAACAGGCATAGAACTCTAGTCCTAGTCCTGAGCTAATCCCTTCACTTACAAGCATTTAGCTCGAATCAACTGCTTACGTCCCACCAAACTTTCTTTCCGAATTGTGACAAAAATGGGCAATGTCTACATTTTTTGGAAAAAATAATGCACTTGCGGATTTCTACACACGCTTTCAAGAACGCATGAGATCAGATCGAAGTTTCAAAACGGAAAGAAAAACCCACAGAAAAACCGCGAAGCATTGCGCGGAAAATAAAGCTAATTCACGTTCATCGTTTGCTCAAAAGCATGCGCTAGTTGCAAAACTCGAGCCTCTCCAAAGTGTGGCCCGAAAATTTGCAGGCCCACCGGCAGTCCTTCCGGAGTCAATCCGCAGGGCACGGAAATCCCTGTGACGCCCGACAAATCTCCCGTAACTGTATATATATCAGCAAGATACATGGCCAGCGGATCGTCCGTTTTTTCCCCCAATTTGAACGCCGGAGCCGGCGAAGTCGGCGTAACAATCAAATCCACCTTCTTAAACGCGTCCTCAAAATCTCGCGTGATCAGCGCGCGCACCTGCTGAGCCTTCCGATAGTAGGCGTCATAGTAGCCCGCCGAAAGCACATACGTTCCCAGAACAATTCGCCGCTTCACTTCATCGCCGAACTTGTGTCCGCGCGTAGCGCGGTACATTCCCATCAGCGTTCCATCGCCCACATCGCGCGGACCAAATCGCACGCCATCAAACCGCGCCAGATTCGAGCTGGCC
>DATBYL010000140.1:0-18421 GCA_036513735.1 Candidatus Acidiferrales bacterium | reverse complement strand
GTTGCTTGCCAGCGTACCGATTTCATCCGTTCCCTTGATTTCAATTTGCTGATCGAGGTCGCCCGATTCCGCGATTTCTCGCGTGACATTGATCAACTGATTGAGGGGCTGCGTGATTGAGCGCGAGGTGCGGTATGCGATGAAAGCCCCGAAACACGCGGCGAGCATTGTGCCGATTATTAGAATGATTCCGGAAATCCATGCGCCGCTGTCAGCGGCCTTGTTCAATTCGTTTTGTGATGTTTGAATCTGGCTCTCAAGGTCGTCTATTTCCTTATTATCCTTACCAATAAAACCTCCCGGTGCGTGCTGAAGATACGCGATCTGCAACTCGTCAACCGTGGCATGGCCGGCGTCAACCTCATGACGCTTTGTAATGAGCGGCTTGCAGAAATCCTCCAGCCAAGTTTGCTCGGTGGATTCGAGACCCGAAAAAGCCGAGCGCAATCGATCATCGGTCGCCGTTTCCTGATCTGACCGGAGCATCGCTTGTAGATCGCTGACGCCCTTGAGCGTGTTCGCTTCTTCGCGCGGGTCGCCGCTAAGCAGGAAGTTTCGCAAATCAAGACGATTCACCATCATCTGAAAGCGTACGCGCCCAATTTTGTCCAGGTTGGAGAGCGCAGATGACGCGCTGTTTCGGGCCGTGTGTTCGTGCTGGCTGGCGATGAAGCTCACCAAAAACAGCAAAACGAGAATGCCAAGAATGGAACCGAATCCGGTGTAGAGCTTCCTGCTGATGCCCATAAAAAATCGCCTCGCCTTCTTTCAACGGCATGCCGCAGATAGCCGGCCCGTCACCGTGCTACTTGAAATCAATTTCAATGATCTCAACAGTTTCTTTCGGCCCGTCCTCGAACCGCCATTTCTTGACGGCATTTTCGGCTTCGACGCTCAAGAGGGGGCTTCCGCCGAGAACTTTGGTTTCTTTTACGTGGCCGTCGGGCGCCACCGTTGCCGAAATCCGGACCGTTCCGGAAATCCGCATTCTATGAGCGAGCTCTGGATATTCGGGTTCAATCCTGCTTTTCACTTTGCGGCTTCCTGCAGCCTTAGCCGCTGTTGAGGAGTTGTCTTGGGCCAAAACCTTCGGCGTAACCGCAAACATCATCGCGAACGAAAGCACTGTCGCTACTTGCAGCATCCAAATTCGGTGGTTTCGAGACATACCTAGGCTCCTGGATAAATCCTCGTGGTTTAGTAATGCACGGCCAGTACCAGCCTTTACCTAGCAGGAATTCAGAAGGTAGGCGCATGAAAAAGCAGCGTAAGTTAATGAAAATATTATAGTTATGGGCGACGTGGCGCCAAACGACACAGGAAAGTTACCGGCCCAAACGTCTCATTCGATCGGTTCCACCGTTTGCACCGTCTCACGTTGCGACGAAGACAAGCTGAGCCTTCCTTTACGAGTTCAGCACCATACCCGCTGGGTTCTATTGACTCAATTTGAGACAGCCCTGTAAGTTCGGAAAGCGTCAGACAGGAGTCTTTGCCAAGCCCGCATCCCTCAGTCCCATGCGCGCCGCCAAATTAAGCTCTTCGTCAGTAAGCACGACCGCCAGTCCCTTCGATAATTCCATCGAGGCGCTGGTCGCGAATCTGTGCATTTCTTCCGCCGGTTTAAGCCAGAGCGCGCTCTTACGATTGTTCTGCAAATCTCTTCGGCAGTTCTATGGCGCGAGCGGAGTGTGCTGCAAACTCTTCTCCCGGCGTGAAGGATGGGCGGCGACTGTTTCAGAAGGCAAATTGCCGTGGGGCGCATTTGAAGGATCACTTCCACTATTCCAGGAACAATTGATCAGCGATGCCGTTCGGACGAAAGCTGCCATTGTGCGGCGGGATTCGAGCGCTGTTGTAGTTCCTTCGACGCAACGGCTCAACAATTCCTTGTGGATCGCGATTCCTTTCCTAAGAAGCGATGAACTGCTCGGCATGGCCCTGATGACACGACCTGCTGATTCAGAAAATTCTGACGGGCAACTGACGAGCAAAGCTACGGCGATTGGCGTGGTTATGGCGGGATTGCTTGATCACGCCAGAATCCTCGGCCAAGTGGAAGTATCGCGGAAACAATGGGTTCAGGTGATGGACACAATTCCTGATTGCATTGTGGTCCATGACAATCGCGGGAAGATCGTTCGCGCGAACTCCGCGCTGGCTGCCAGACTAAACACTCATCCGATTAACCTTGTGGGCCGCGACATTCGTGAAGTGATTCCGCCGAACAGCGGCGACATGGGCGATTTTTGCTCACTGTGTTCGCGCCAAAATGAAGGACTCACGAAGCCCGTCGAGATCTTCTCAAAGCGCAGCTTTCTCGTCTCCACATCGCCGATGGCTTCCGGCCCCGGCGCGGATGCGCAAATCATTCATGTCCTGATTGATATTCACGAACGGTTGGCGATGGAAGCGGCGCTGCACCGCGAACGGGATTTTAACCAAAGCATTCTGGATAACACGCAAAACATTATTTTAGTGCTGGATACTTCGGGCCGCATCACGTACGTGAATCGACGCGCTGAGGAATTGGGATGTTCTCATGACAAGCTTTCCGGATTGCCGCTCGCGCAAATTATCCACACTTCGCACCGTCCACTATTCGAGAGCGCATTGCGCACGGTGATCGAAGGAAACCCTGCGCAAAATTTGGAAGCGCCAGTTGCACGTCCCGACGGAAGGATCACGCGCTTCGCGTTGCATTTGAATTCGATTAAGGATGATGGCGGCAAGGCCGGCAGCGTAGTCGTCGTAATGACCGACATCACGGAAGCGTCCGTTCTCCAAGCAAATCTTGCGCGCACAGAAAAAATGGCCGCGCTGGGCCAACTCGTGTCAGGCGTGGCGCATGAAATTAATAATCCACTGGCGGCAATTGTTGGATTCGCAGATCTGCTGTGCGAAAACCCGGCGATTCCGGAACCCGCCCGTGAGGAATTAGAAGCAATTCTGCGCGAAGCAGAACGTACGCGCGTGCTCGTACAGGATCTTCTGAGCTTCGCGCATGACGTGCCTCCGCAAAGCGAGCCTGTGCAAATCAATTCCCTGCTGCGACAGACATTGAAGATGCGGTCTTATTCGCTTGCGGGACGAAACGTAGAAGTCGTGGAGCGGTTATCCGAGGATCTGCCGGTTGTAGTGGCCGATCCGCATCAACTTCAACAAGTCTTCCTGAATATTCTTAATAATGCTTACGACGCTGTGGCAGAAGCGGATCGTGCCGGCCGTATCGAAATTGAAACCACGCTGGTGGAAGATTCGGTTGAGGTTCGCATTCGAGACAATGGCCCGGGCATCGCAAACTCGGAACGCATTTTCGAGCCGTTCTTCACCACAAAACCTGTCGGAAAAGGTACGGGGCTGGGGCTGAGTATTTGTTACGGGATCGTTCGCGCTCACAAAGGCGAAATTCTATTTAAGAATAATTCCGGCTCGCACGGATCCACGTTTGTAGTTCGCCTGCCGGCAGCAATCATCCGCTCTACGAACATTCATGAGGTGCCATGTGGCAACGGGATCGCAAATTCGTCTTCTCGTCGTTGACGATGAGCAAAGTATTCGCCGGCTGTGTATGACTATCGGCGACACGCTCGGCTATAGCTGCACCGAAGCGGAGAGCGCTGAAGCCGTTATCGCGCGGCTGCCGCACAATCCGCCGGATATGGTGGTTGCGGATTTGCGTCTGCCGAATCTTTCCGGCGCGGAATTGCTTCGCCAGATCAAAGCTCGGTCCGCGGAAACTGAAGTCGTGATCATGACGGGACATGGCTCCGTGGGCTCCGCGGTCGAAGCGATGAAACTCGGCGCGTATGACTACATCGAAAAACCATTCCGCGTGGAAGAAATGCGGCTTCTGTTGCGGAGGATGGCGGAAAAAATCCGCCTGGTGAAAGAAAATCGCGTGCTTCGGGAGCGCGTGGAAACCGAACAGGAGCTTGACGGAATTATCGGCGACTCTCCGACAATTCGCGAAGTCTTGCGAATGATCGGCCGCCTGAAAGATAATCGCACCCCAGTTTTAATTTCAGGCGAAAGCGGTACCGGAAAAGAATTGGTTGCGCGCGCAATTCATTATCGAGGCACGTTCGCTCAAATGCCGTTTGTAGCCGTCGATTGCGGCGCGCTGGTTTCGACCTTAATGGAAAGCGATTTGTTCGGCTACGAGAAAGGCGCATTCACCGGCGCCGTGAAATCAAAACAGGGACTATTCCAGGCGGCCGATGGCGGAACAATTTTCCTGGACGAAATCGGCGAGCTGCCGCTGGAAATGCAGGCGAAGTTGCTGCGCGTCTTGCAGGAAAAAGAAGTGCGGCCGGTGGGCAGCAATTCAAATGTGAGCGTTCATTTGCGCGTGATCGCTGCAACGAATCGCGATCTGGAAGCAGCTTTCCGCGAGGGAACATTTCGCAAAGATCTTTTCTTCCGGCTAAATGTGGTCACAGTTTCACTTCCTCCGTTGCGCGAACGCCGTTCCGATATTCCAATGTTATTGCGCTGCTTCCTGGATCGCCACGCGTCCGGTGAAAATGTTCAATTCACTCCGGCGGCAATGAAGTTGCTCATGAATTATGATTGGCCGGGAAATGTGCGCGAACTAGAGAATTGCATCAGCCGCGCGTTAATTCTGGGTGATCGCGAACGAATTGATGTTTCGGACTTGCCGCCGTCACTTCTGGCTGCGTGCGGATCCGCAATAACAGCGAAGGATATGCCGATTGAAGGTGTCGCGTCTTCCGCAACTGGGCTTGAAGAACTTGAACGGCTGACGATCGCGCGCGTGTTTGAACAAGTTGGCGGCGATAAGGCGATGGCCGGAAAAATGTTGGGCATCAGCCGAGCCACGCTCTACCGCAAGCTCAAGCGTTATCAGATTTCCGGCGCCGGTTCTAGTGGTCAGGAAATGGCCGCGGAATAATCGTTCGCGGAAACTTCGCTATGCTTATTATCAGAGTCCTCGCAAGGTCCCTGAAGCAGGGTCAGCTGTGAGATAAATCGTCGCACTCTGAGACGCCAAGTTTTTATCCCCGAACAGGCCTCCTGTAACTCGCGAAGAATCAATCGCTTAACTCGTCCGTACAGAATAACTTTCTTTGGCTCCTCTCTTGCATGTATCTCTCTCGGACGACTGCCTTCGGCTGCTTATTCGGCCCATCTCGTCCAATTGGATCGCTCGAGTTGCGAAACTATGCGTAAAGGAAAAACAGTGGTCGAGGCGCCTGCAAAGAACTCCGCCGTCGACCGGCTGGTTGCGATTTTTCCCGACGCAAGTCCGGTGCGCGTGCCGGTTCTGGTGGTTGCGAGCCGCAAAGAAGGCCGCGATCTGAAAGAAAATACGACCATCGAATTCGGCACGTCTCGAATTGTTTTGTTTTTCTCGAAACTTCCTTTGGAACTTGACGACAAAATCTTCCTGCGAAATTCCGACGGATCACTTGGAATTGAAGCGAACGTCATTGCGCTGCAATACGAGGAAGGCCATCGCGCAATCGCTGCTCGGTTCCTGACGGAAGATCGAAATTGGATTATCAAGAACTGAAAATGGCGCCAACGCAAACAGATCGGAATTCAATTGCCGTGGCGGGACAAGGATCGCCTGCCCGTCACTCGTGGCCTGATTTCGTGCTGCTGTATCCGATGTACGCTTCGCTCGCGCGTCTATGCGAATCAGAAAAACCTCCCTACGCAACGGAAGCAAATCCTTCGCCATGGCCGAACGAAAAACAAGCCGCGAGTGATTTCGCCTGGCTGGATCAAGTCGATCGCAAACTTCAAGCCGTCCACATTCGTCAATTCCTAGCCACGCCGTCAGCGGCCCGCGAAGAAGGACTCCGCGCGCTTCTTCGCCGCCACTTATTCAAGCCGGATAAGACTTCCGAGGATCGCGACAAGATTGATCTGCTCGTCGTGCAATATTTCGCGCTGTGCGCGCCGCACGAATTGATGGCCGCGCTAATCGATTTGGCCGACGTCGCGCGCGTGCTTCAACCCGTGCTCGGCGAGGTTGAAATTGCTGAACTCGAATGCTGCGAACCGCTGGACGTAATTCTGGAGACCGCTCAGCAATGCCGAACTCTCAGTGATTTTATGGATCAAGGCCTGGTCGAGAAAGGCCGCATCGCCAAAGAAAATGCCGGCGGAATGTTTTACGATCCTGCCGCGCTTGTCACTTTCTGCCGATTCAATTTCCTGTTGCGAAGAATTTTCATCCAATTGCTGCACGCCGAACTGCGAACGCTGGGACAAATGTTGACGGAGGTTGAGAAGCGAGGGGTTACACACGTCGATTGTCGCCGCGCCGGATTTTCCGCGTCGGAACCGAGTACCAAGCTCCGCGATTTTCACACTCGCTGGAAGTTTCCATTTCATCGGGACTATTCACAGGGTGGGGCGAGTAAGCCGTTCGAACAATTGATGTCGCTGCGTGCCGATTTGGAAGACGCGCTGAATCCTGGGCCGGCGTCAGCAGCGCGCGGGAATGCCAGCACTCCGGAAGCGCAGAGCCGTGGAAGCCAAGCCGATACTCGCCAAAGCGGCGACCAAATTCATTTGAACCCCGAAAGTCCATCACCATTTTCCACGATCGCAAAGCCTCCTGCACCTTCCAGCAAACAGAGAACTACTTTCGTCTCGAATTCGGAACCAAAGGCCTCTGGCGCTGCGAACGATTCTCCAACAAACGCGCGAGATCCGCAGGCACGCGTGCCGAACGTCTCCGAAGCTGACTTGGAGACATGCGAAGAAAAAATTTGGGAACAATTAATCGCAACTCCGCCGGTTCGTGGGCGTTCGATGACCACCGTAACGGTGGAAGGAACGCGAATTCTGCTCTCCGCTTGGGAAGTTGCTGCTTTCGTTAGCGATAGCGGACCTACTTCCGAAGATGTGCGTAAAGCGATTGTGGCGAGAGCAATGCTCGGAATGGCTATCGAGCGCAGAAAGCAATTCGTGGACGTGAAAATTTTGCATCAAGCGTTGGCGCATGCGCGTTCCGGAATCCGGCATTTCCAGGAAAGCATCGATCAACTGAAGCGCGGGAAGAAAATCGACGCGGCCGTAAATCTCAGCATCAGCCTTAAACGATTGCTCTCACTGGCTGAAGAAGCCGAACAATTGCAATCCGGCAGCGTGGCCGGGGA
This sequence comes from Candidatus Acidiferrales bacterium, assembly GCA_036513735.1. Taxonomy (GTDB): domain Bacteria; phylum Acidobacteriota; class Terriglobia; order Acidiferrales; family UBA7541; genus DASTCZ01. The sequence goes on along the minus strand of DATBYL010000140.1, from coordinate 11,285 downwards.
AGAAAAGCGATGAATTCCTCACCTGTATTGGTGGTCTCCGACGACGTGGAATTCATCCGCGAATTTGTGTCTCGTTGGGAAATGGAACAGGACGCGCCCCCAATCACTGTCGTCTCAACGGAAATGTGGAAGCAGGCCAGCCTGATTGGTTACGCGCTGATCATCGTTGGTTTTCTGCGGCAGAATTCCCCTTTGGCGTTAGCTCCGAACTTTCAACGCGACACAACAGTTTGCGTAGTCGGTGAGCCTGAAAAACTTGCTTCTGTTCGCAGCGCGCATCCCGAATGGCTAACTTTTTCCGAGCAACCCTGCTGGCCTGACACTCTGCTCTCCTTCGCGAAAGAAGTTCTCCGCCGCGTCTCCGCTGAAAAACTAGCACGCGAAGCCGAACTTATTTGTTCAGCGCAGCACCGACTCGCAACCGTCGGCCAATCGCTTTTGACTGCCCGGCCCGGAATGGTCAACGCGCTCACATCTCTGTTAGGAAATGCGGATTTGCTGCTACTTTCCGACGAATCCTTATCTGTTGGCGGGCTGGAGCAGATCCGCACCATGCACAAAATGGCGCTACGGCTGAACGAAATCCTCCAACGTCTCTCATCGCTGGCAAATGAGATGGAATTAAGTGACGGCGAATCTCAGCGTGAGACGAACGAGACACACGGCGTGTCGTTGATGCGTGGCGTAACGTCGGACTAAGCATCCCTAAAGTCCGTGACAGCAATGAGTTAGGCGCTGAGACGGATTTTTAAGCGACGCGCGGGCAGTGGCGCGAGACGTGCATTCTTATTGATGAATAGTGCGAAGTGTGAGGCGACAAAAATAGTGGCAGAAGATTTCCAACTCGAACCGACACCGCCAGAGTCCTCCGTTGCCGAACTCTTGGAAAGCAGCGAGTCGACGGTGCAGGTTCCTCCCGGTCGCCAGTACTGCGTCTTCCGCGCTGGCCGAGAGCGATTTTGTCTTCCCGTCCTTGAAGTTGAAGAAGTTGTCGACTGGCCGCTGGTTACTCGCGTGCCGCTAGGCCCGCCATTTCTGATGGGAGTTTTTAATTTGCGCGGTTCGATCATCCCGGTTGTGGATATCGCAGTCACTGAAGGCCGCCGCCCCGGACTTTCTCCACGAAGCGTCGTCGTCGCTGTGCTTTCCGGAAATGAGCGCAGCGAAGATCTTCGTGTGGGCATCGCCGCCGATGAAGTCGTCGGAACTTATCCGGCGTTACCGGAATCGTTGATCGATCAGATCCCGGATGACATGCCGCACTGCCGCGGAATGTTGAAGCACGATGATCGTTTGGCTCTCGTGATGGATTTGGCGCGAATGGTTCAAGCTTTTCCCGTGCCTGCAATTTAATTATGGGCGCGATTCGGATTCAAGTACGGCCGCAAAGAACGAATGAAGTCCCGCAAGAGCGGAATGATGGAGGAATTACGGTCATGAAATCTCGATTGAGTACAACAATCTGGCTGCTTGTCATATCGACAGGCATCGCCTTCTTCGCAGTCCTCGGGCTGGCGTTTGAAGCCGGCGCACATTCCGGCGGCATACCGCTATCGCAAGGCTTGCCCCCGGGAAATGCAGGAATCGCGCTGATGGCTGCGTTTGGAATCGCAATCATCATGGCGCTGACGCTCTTGATCATGCTCCCGAAGCGCGTATTGCGGCCGATTGGCGCGCTCGCAAGTTTTTCGGAGCGGTTCGCTGCCGGCGACTCCCATGCGAAGGCCGACGATTCCTCGCAGGATGAATTTGGATTTATCGCCGCAAATCTGAATCGCTCGCTCTCGAAAGTTTCTAAGGCATACGGAAATCAGGCGGCGCAGGAATCGCTGCAGCGCAGTATCACAGACTTGCTCAACCTGATTAATCAAGTCGGCCGCGGCAATCTCACACTGCGCGGAAAAGTTACCGACGACGCGCTCGGCAACGTGGCTGAATCCATGAACTCGATGCTCGATAATTTCACTACCGTTCTTGAACGCGTGCGCCGTGCGGCGATGGATGTCTCCACAAATTCCACGCGAATTCTCGTGGCCACCGACGAGATGAATTCCGGCACGACGCAACAGGATCAGGAAATCACGAATACGTCTTCCGCCGTAGAAGAGCTGACAGTTTCCATGAAGCAAGTTTCCAACAACGCTGAAGCCAGCGCGGAAGCCGCTCGTCGCGCTCTTGACGCAGCGGAACAAGGCAATCGCGCAGTGCGAGATACGCTCGAAGGAATGCAGCGCATTCGTTCGTCGGTGCAAGCTACCGCAAGAAAAATTAAATCGCTTGGTGATCGTTCGCTGGAAATTTCTGAAATTATTAACGTGATTAACGACATCACCGAACAAACCAACTTGCTGGCGTTGAACGCCGCGATTGAAGCCGCGCGCGCTGGAGATGCTGGACGCGGTTTCGCCGTCGTTGCCGACGAAGTTCGCAAGCTGGCAGAACACTCGCGTAGCGCGACAAAAGATATTGCCGCGCTAATTAAAGCAATTCAGGCCGAGACAAACGAAGCAGTCGTCGTCATGGAAGAAGGCACCAAGGAAGTGGAAGTCGGAGCCGGTCTGGCCGACCAGGCCGGAAAAGCGCTCGAAGCAATCTCGAGCGTTGTTCGTCAATCTGCAGAACTCGTTCAGGAAATTTCGCTCGCTTCCAAACAACAGGTGCGCGGAACGGAAGGCGTCGCAAACGCGATGCAGATTATTTCCGGAATCACTCGCCAAACTTCGCAAAGCGCTCGCCAGGCGGCCGGCACCGTAGGCGATCTCGTGAAACTTTCAGAGCAGTTGATCGACGCGTTGTCTCAATTCCGTTCGGATGGCCCCGCGGCCGCGGAAAAACGTGAACCGGTTCTCGCGGAGGCGCGGCGCTAACCCAGAACGCAATTCGGCCTGAAATCATCAGGCCAAATTGCAACAACCTGGAATTGGCATGAACAAGTCATCCACATTACCGGCGATGGTTGCAGCGTCCGAACTCGATGAGATTCGTACGCTCATCGAAGCGCGCTCGGCCATTTATCTGGACGCATCGCGCGAGCGATTTTTTTCGTCAAAAGTAAATCTCTACTTGCGTGAATGCGGAGAGCCGGACTGCGCCGCGCTAATTCAACGCATTCGCAAATCAAACATCGAATACGATCGCTTCCTCGCGGTGCTGCTCACGCAGGAAACTTCTTTCTTCCGCTACCCTGACGTGTTCCGTTCGCTCGAGCAAGTTGTTCTGCCGGATATTCAGGCACGTAAACTTTGGAACAATCCGCGCACACTGCGAATTTGGAACGCAGGCTGCGCAACCGGCGAAGAAGCGTACTCAGTCGGCATCACCGCGCTCGATACGCTGCCGTTTCCCGACGCATGGCAAATTGAGATTCTTGCGACGGACATTAGCCGTGAAGCGCTGCTCATTGCCGAACGCGGTGTGTATACGGGCCGGGGACTTGCGAACGTTTCGCCGCAGCAATTACAAACGCATTTCACGCTTACTGGAAATTCGTATCAAGTGAAGCCGCGCCTCCGGAAATTAATTTCATTCGTGCCGATGAATTTGGCGCAGGCGCCCTACATCGGCCGGATGGACTGCATTTTCTGCATGAATGTGCTGATGTATTTTTCCGAGGAGCGGCGAAACGCGTTGCTGCAACGTTTCTATGACACGCTAAATCCGGGCGGATTTTTCTTTCTCGGACATTCGGAATCGATCAAAGGCGCCTCTGTGAATTTCTCGAGCGCCGTCCACGGTGATTGCCAATATTATTTCAAGCCGTTTGCCGTCGGCTCGCAGCAGAAATCCACCGCGCCCGGGTGTGGCTCATGATTCCGCACGACGCGAACTCGCTCGAACAATTTCTGCAGGATGCGTCAGAACGCATTCAGCTTTTGCGCGAATGCGGCGGCCTTCCGATTGAATCGCAATCGCCGCAAGAAGATCTCGCGCGCCTCCATGAGGCTGCGCACGCGCTGACCCAATCCGCGGCGATCGCCGGATTCCCACTCTTCTCTGAAATCGCCAGCAAATTGGCGCACGTTTTTCAATATGCGCGCAATACCGAGCTGAGCCCGGATACTTGCGGTCCGCTCACCGAATTTCTTGCTGATGCAGTAACGGTCCTGGAATTCGACATTCTGCAAATCGTCGCCGATGGACAGGAAACTGTCGAAGACATCGCATCCTTCAAACATCGCTACTCGTTTGCGTTTCCCGCGGCTGTTGCCGAACCGGAACCGGCGCAATCTGAAGCTATTGCCACCGTCGAAACCACGCACGCGGAAATATTTCCAGATGACGACGAAGTTCCGAAAGAAGTGCTCGACTTTTTTGTGCCGGAAGCCGAAGAGCATCTGCACGTGGCAACGCAATGCCTGCTGACGCTCGAGTCCAATCCGAGCGCCGACGAAATTCACCGGCTCTTCCGCTCGATTCACACGATAAAAGGATCGGCGGCTCAAGTTGGTTTGCGGCGATTGAGCACAATGGCGCACAGACTTGAAGATTTAATCGGCCAACTTCGCGATGGCGCGATGACGCCGAGCGCCGAGATTGTCGAAGTCTGCCTCCAGGCTGTCGACGTGTTGCGCAAATTCCTGCAGCAGGATTGGACCTCTGACGAAGAAATGCGCGCGGCAGTCACGCCGCTTCTTACGCGAATAACAGAATGGGTTCCCGCAGAACCGGCCGATGAAACAGTCGAGACTCCGCACGCCGCGATTACTTCTACCTCTCAGACTGACGCGACTCCCGCAACTTTCGCGAGCGATACGTCCGTCGCTCCGACCGCCGCACGCATCGTCTCCGCGAAATCCGTCCGAATTTCACTTCAGCGCCTGGATCAAATGATGAACGGCGTAGGTGAGTTGGTCATCAATCGAACGCGATTGGTTGGCCGCATGGCCGAATTGAAAAAACTCGTCGAAGTTTTGGGACTTGCGCGCCACCGGCTGACAAATAAAGTTTCAGAATTCCAGGATAAGTACGAATTCAATCAGATTAGCCGCGGCATCTTCGACGGAAATTCTTCGGCGCAACAACGATCCGACGAAAACGGAAATCGCATCACGCCACCGGCCGGTGCAAACGGTTCGGAATTCTCCGAACTCGAAATGGATCGCTACGACGACGTGAACATTCTCGCCCGCTCACTCGCTGAAATTTCCGCGGACGTTTCCGAAGTTGTTTCCCAGCTCGGCGGATTTGTCGGACGCGTTGGCATGGACATCAACGAGTTCACCAAGCTTGCGCATCATTTGCAGGACGGGCTCACGCAAGCGCGCATGGTGCCCATCGGCAATTTGTACACGCGCCTCTCGCGAACCGCGCGCGACGCCGCGAAAGTTTGCGGCAAGCCAGTGGAATTAATTGAAGAAGGCGCGGAAACACAGCTCGACAATAATATTGTCCAGCAAATCACGGATCCTTTGATTCATCTGGTGCGAAACGCCGTCGCACATGGAATTGAAAGTGTGGAGGATCGCGAGCGCGCCGGCAAGCCAGAGCGAGGACGCATCACCGTTCGTGCGTTTCATCGCGGAAATCAGGTCCACATCGAAATTGAAGATGACGGTCGCGGACTCGACTACGAACGAATTTACCAATGCGCCGTGCAAGCTGGACTTATTTCCGCTTCGGATTCAGAGCGTCCCACGGAGCGCGAGCTTCGCGCATTCCTGTTTCATCCGGGATTCACAACCGCCGCCGCCGCAAATGAAATTGCCGGCCGGGGCGTTGGCCTCGACGTCGTGCGAAATAATGTCCACGCACTGAACGGCGAAATTGAAATTCGCAGCCAGTCTGGAAAAGGCACTTGCTTCGCCGTAAAGGTGCCGCTCACGCTGATTATTTCTCAAGCGCTCTTCATTCGTTCCGGCGCAACTACATTGGCGATGCCGCTTGCAGTCGTCGAAGAAATCCGAAGAGTACGCCCGGAAGAAATCGAAGACGTCGGCGGAAAATTACTAACGAAGGTCCGCGGAATCGTCACTGAAGTTATCCGGCTGGATACCGCGCTCGGCCTCGCTTCTCTTGAACCGGTCAACGGATTCTTCCGTATGATTGTCGTTCACGTAGTCGGCCGTCAGGTCGGCGTCATCGTCGAAGAAGTTCTGGGCAAGGACGAAGTCGTCATCAAAAATCTTGGCGAATATCTTCGCCGCGTAAAACTTTTTCCCGGCGCTACAATTTCTAGCGACGGCAGTCTCATCCTTCTGCTCGACGTGAATCGCCTCGTTGCCGGAGACACTTCCGAACGAAATATTGTTGTTCCATCCGCAAGTGCCGCTCGCGTTTTCGCGCCGGGTGCCGCAGCCGTTGCCTCAGGCAGCATACCCGCGGCCGTCGTCGACGAGTTGCGCGGCGAAAAAGTTGTAGTCGTTGCGGACGATTCGATCAGCGTGCGCAAATTCGTCGGCAGAATGCTTGAGAAAGCCGGCTATCGCGTGAAACTTGCTTCCGACGGACTGGAAGCGTCCGAAATTATCGCGCAACTTGGCTGTCATCTACTTGTCACCGATATCGAAATGCCGCGCATGAATGGCTATGAACTGATGACGCATCTGCGGCAGAACGCTGTCACACGCAGAATTCCAGTGCTAGTCGTGACTTCCCGCGCTGGCGCAAAGCATCGCGATCGCGCAATGAAGGAAGGCGCGGCTTCTTTTCTGACGAAGCCCGTGCAAGAAGATCAGCTTCTCTCAGTCGTCGAAGAATTGATCGGCGCTGTTGACGAACGCTCGCACCAGAACGCACCAGCATTTGAACGTGCATGACTATGGACGCCGAGAAAAAAATTCGTGTGCTGATCGTGGATGATTCCGCGTTTATGCGGAAAGTTCTCGAAGAAATCATCAGCTCTGACCCGCGCATGGAAGTGGTCGGACAAGCTCGCGACGGCCGCGAAGCCGTCACGCTGGCTGAGTCCCTTCAGCCCGACGTAATTACCATGGACATCAATATGCCACGCATGGATGGCATAGAAGCTACGAAGGTCATCATGACGCAGCGTCCGCGCCCCATTCTGGTCGTCAGCTCCGAATCGCGCGAAGGCGCATCCAGCGCGTTGCGTGTGCTCGAGCTCGGTGCAATTGATTTTGTCTCCAAGCCTTCCAGTGGCATCGATCTCGACATGAAGAATGTGAAGGACGAGCTTCTTCGCAAATTAAAAATGGCGGCGAAGGTTCGCGTCGTTCGCACCGCGACACTAAGTGCCCGCCTTGAACGCAAGGAATCCGCGCCCATCTCTGGCTCGTCGAAACTGAATACGAGTTCCGATGGCAAGTTCCCGTTGGTCGTCATCGCGGCATCTACTGGCGGTCCCGCAACTCTGATGAATCTCGTCCCGAATTTCCCAAGAGATTTTCCGGGCGCGATCGTTCTCGTTCAGCACATGCCGGCCGCGTTCACAACTCAACTGAGCGTACAACTGGCCGAAGTGTCCTCGATTCGCGTGAAGGAAGCCGAGGATCGCGAACCGATTCGCCCCGGTGTGTTTTACGTTTGCCCCGGCTCGCATCATCTGCGCTTTTCTTCCGGCGGACAAATTGTGCTCGACGATGGCCCGCGAATCTCCGGCTATCGGCCATGCGCTGACGTCACACTGGAATCTGCGGCTTCGTTCGCTGGTTCGCAAACGATCGCCGTCGTGCTGACCGGAATGGGCGGCGACGGCGCGCGCGGGGTCCAAGCCGTAAAAGCTGCAGGCGGATGGGCGTTGGCGCAGGACGAAGCCACATCCGTAATTTTCGGAATGCCTGCGGAAGCGATTCGCACCGGCGCTGTAAATCAAGTGCTTGGAATTCAACGAATTTATCCAGCCATCGAAAAACGGATGGAGCAGCTTGGGCGCGCGATTCAGCCGGCAGGCGTCCGATGACGCAAACGCAAATTTCGATTCCAGCGCCGAATAATCATCGAGCCACCGAACAAGTGGTTGTTTTTTCGATTGGCGAATTCACATTCGCGGTTTCTGCCGCGGCCGTTCAGGAAGTTCGGAATACAGATAGCCTCGGTGGAATGGTCATGGATTTAGAACACGTGATCGTCAATAAAGTTCGCCACATGATTGAGCGCGACTCCCGTTCATACTATGTAGTGAGCGGCTACGATCATTTTCATTTGCCGCAGTCCCGGCCGACCACATTACTAATTCTCTCCAGATTTCCCACCGCCATCCTCGTGGATCGCATCGAGGCAATGGCGGAGATGCGCACAATCGTTGCGCTGCCGCGTTCTTTCCGTGGTGAAGAGCGCATCTGGTACCGTGGACTTACGATTTTGGACGGCAAAGTCGTGCCCGTCATTGATCCGAAAGGATTTTTGACCGCCGACGAATTGCGCAAGCTCGAACAACAAACAGCCGAACAACATGAGACGGTAGATTCCGTACACGGCGGAGGCGAACTCTCATGAACGCCGAACCGCTCGAGCAAATACCGTCATTCGTCATCGCACAAATCGGCGCGCGACGAATCGCTCTGCAGAGTTCCGGTATCGCGGAATTAATTCTTTCGCCGCAACTGCATACCTTTCCGCATACGACCTCACTGATTGTCGGCGTCGTCCTCCGCCGCGGACGCGTCCTTCCCGTTCTCGACATGGGTCTCGGCCTTCTCGGCGTTCCGTCCGCTGACGCCAAATTTTATTTAGTGATCGAACGCCATGTCGCAAATTTTGCCGATCGATACGCAATTCCAGTCGACGGTGAATGTGAACTCGTCACTGGAATCATGTTTCCGTCAAATGATGAGAATGGATTCGCGATTGGCCGTCTGGATCTTGCCGGCGACGTGATTGACGTCATTGATTTTGAAAAAGTCATCGCTCACGGCTTGGCCACTAACTCCAATTACGCCGCATCCGCGAAGGCGCTGCAATGAACTCAAGCGAAGCGCCAATTCGCGTTCTTCTGATTGATACAAACGTTTATTTTGTGCGGCGCATGACCGAAGCGTTGAAAAAAGCGGGCTTCGAAATTATCCATCACCCCACGGCATCCTACGCGCTCACCATGCTGGAATGGAATACTCCCGACGTGATTCTTTGCGCCACTGAACTTCGCGAAATGGGCGCGTTTGAGATGGTGCCCATCCTGCGCAGCGACGCGAAGACGGCAAAAATTCCATTCATGGCGCTCGGCAATGGAGGAGATCAAGGCTTGCTCCAGGCCTATCGCGCTGGATGCGACGATTACATCGATCGCCGTGGAGACGTCGCCGCAATTGTCGGAAAAATTGAATCATTTCTTCTGAGCGCCCGGAAGGGTTTCCAGCCGACGCAAATGCTTTCCGCAACGGAAACTTCGCTCAGCGGAAACATCGCGCATCTGGATTTGCCGGGCGTCGTGCAAATGCTTTCGCAGTCCGGCCAGACCGGCGGCCTTCACATTAATGCCGGCGAAACCGACGCAGTTGTTTTTTTCCAGGCCGGCGTGATGCATCACGCCGAGTGCGGCAATCTGAGCGGCGAAAAAGCCGTTATGCAAATCATCAAAAATTGCCAGGAAACCCGCATGGGAACTTACAAATTCGTCGTCGGCGCGATTCCCGCCGAGCGAACCGTGCATCGCCAAGCGATGGATTTGTTGCTCGATGCAATGCGCGAATACGACGAAGCGCGACAAGAATTGCCAGAGAAGGAATTTACATGAGTGACACGAATATTTCGCAACCGGGCTCCGTACCGAATATTTATTTCATTGACGACAGCGCTACGATGCGCGAAGTCGTAAAGATCGCATTTCGCCGCGAAAATTTTAATGTCGTCACCTGTTCCGATGTCGCTTCGGCAATCGCACTGTTCGCGCAAACTATTCCGAACGCCGTCATCAGCGACGTCATCATGCCCGATAAAGATGGCTATGAACTTTGCCAATTCGTCAAACAGCATCCCCAATTGCGCGACACTCCGGTCATATTGATGTCCGGCATCGTGAATCAAGAAGTCGCCGAGAAAGCGCACGACGTTAAAGCGGACGAGTTGCTTCGTAAACCATTCCATCCGCAAGATCTCGTCACACGCGTAAAAAAACTTCTTAATCGTGACGTGTCTGTGGAAAAATCCTCGTCCGTCGAAAACGCTCCTGTCAATCCGCTAAGCCAGCTCTTCGGGTTCCCCGTTCCAGCTTCGGTCGCGCCGCCCGCAACATCATCAGTTCCGGCGCCGCCCCAGCGCGCGACTGCTCCGCCCACATCGCCTGCAGTAGCGCAGCCCACTCCGCGCGCTGCGTCCTCTGTCCCCGCGTCAAGCGCAAATACAAACTCCGCCGAAGTCGCAAAACTTCGCTCCGAAATTCAGCATCTCGGCTCATTGGTGAAAAAACTTCAGGCACAACTCGAAGTCGAGCGCGAATACTGTGCCGCTCTCGAATCGCAACTCCGCACTCTCAGCGCGGTCGAATAAATTATCGAATGAAATTTAGAACCAGCTCACCGCGCGCGCCGGGAAAGTCACTGCACATTCATACTTAGGTTCAAAAATCGCGGCAAACTATCCGCAGCGCGCCCCATCGCGCGCGCCAAGCTCAGCTTCGCAGCGTTGTGCGCAAAAACGCTGTTGATGTAATCCAGTTTTGCGCTCGTCACCGATTCTTGCGCCTGAATAACTTCCACATTGTCCGTCACGCCTGCTTCATATCGCTGACGCGTCAGGTCCAGCGCCTCTTCCGTCACTTTAATATTTCTCTGCGCAACTTCCACCTGACTCGCCGCTGTTTCCACATCCAGATACGCTTCGCGAATATCGCTTTCCACTTGCGTCCTCAGGTCTTCCAGTTCCGCGCGCCGTTGTGTCAGCATTGCATCCGCCTGCTCGATGTCCCCCTTTGCGCGTCCACCTTGCCAGATGGGCACGCGAAGCGTCGCCGCCGCAGTAAATGTTCCGTGCGACTGCGCAGGATTTACGCCGATCACTCCGTAATCGCCGGCCGCGGAAAGTGACGGAAGCAATTCGCTTTTCGCCGCGGATCGTTCGCGTTCCGCTGCGTGAACTTGCGCCTCTGCGGATTTCAAATCGGCGCGCCCGTCGAGCGCTTGTTTCAATGCATCCTCTGGAGTAACCGGAGGCGCCGCGGAAAATGGCACATCATCGGTAACATCAAAATGTTCGTTCGGAGGTAGCCCCGTCATGCGCGCCAAATTAATTTTCTGTTTGGAAAGATCATTCTCCAAGGACAATAATCTCTGCCTCTGCGTCAGCGCCTCCACTTCACTTCGATCCACGTCGACTTGCGCAGCCACTCCCACTCCGTGCTTCTGCGACGTTTGTTGAAAAAGCGCATTTGCCGTGTCCAACTGCGCACGCGC